>NZ_JBEHWS010000007.1:0-220894 GCF_040239565.1 Fulvimarina thalattae | reverse complement strand
TCATCTGCAAAAGGGCGAGGCCTGTTCTCGTTCTTCATGAGCGAAAGACGAGGATCACGATCGCGACCCGGCTGACCGGAAAGACGGCCGCCGAGACCATCTCGGCGATGATCGCGATCTTCCAGCGTGCACCTTCCGGACTCAGATCGTCCGTCACCTTCGACAATGACACGACCTTTGCCCGTCATGGCCTGCTCAAAGATATCTTCGGCATGACCACGTGGTTCTGCGACGCCTACGCCTCCTGGCAAAAGGGTGGCGTCGAAAACGCAAACGGCCGATTGCGACGATGGCTGCCGCGGTCACTCGATCTCGACACCCTCACCGAAGCCGACATTCAGGACGTCCTCGTCTCGATCAATACGACACCGAGAAAATGCCTCGGCTTCGTCACGCCTCTCCAAGCCATGCTCAAAGAACTTGGCAAAGACGTCCAAATCCGCTTCTCATGATCACGTTGCACTTCATGCTGGAATCCACCGGGTGAATGGAAAAGAAGGGACAGTCGAACCGAATGACCGTCGCGAGCGCCGCAGATGCATCCAACCTCATCGCCTTTCCCGGCCAGAGAGGTTCGGAGGCTCAAACCGTCTTCGATCGAAAGGAACTCTCCGAAATTCTGAAGGTCTACGGTCGCATGGTCGCGGCAGGCGAATGGCGCGACTACGCCATCGACATGCTGAAAGACCGCGCCGTGTTCTCGATCTTTCGGCGCAGCAGCGAGATGCCGATCTACCGGGTGGAGAAGAACCCGAAGCTCGCCCGCAAACAGGGCGCGTATCAGGTGGTCAATGCGGGCGGAATGGTGATGAAACGTGGCCACGATCTTCCGACGGTTTTGAACGTCTTCGAGAAGCAGCTGAAGTCAGTCGACAGCGATTGATACCCCCGAGTTCTAACGTCCGATCGTGCCCGGATATGCGTCCTTGTCGGGGACTGTCTGCATTCCCTCTCCCAGTGATCGCTGCATGAGGACGGTGTCGATCCATCGGTTGAACTTGAGACCCGTCGCCTTCATCGTCCCGATCATCTCAAATTTCTGCCGGGCGTGGACGCGGATCGAGCCCTGATTATCCCCGCCGCCGATCACGGCGATCATCTGTCGAAAGCCCAGCGCCTCAGAGCGTGCGACGAGATCGGCCAACAGGCGCGTGCCGATGCCCTGCCCTCGCGCCTCCCGAGCAAGATAGATCGTATCTTCGACCATCCAGTTATAGGCCGGGCGCGGCCGGTAAGGGCCAGCATAGGCATACCCTAAAACGGCGCCATCCGGCCCTTCTGCCGCGATGTATGGGTAGTCGTTGCCAACGAGATTCTCGAACCGCCTCTCCATTTCACTCTCGTCCGGCGGCACCAGTTCATAGGTCGCCGTGCCGTTCAGGACTTCGTCCTCGTAGATCGCCGTAATGGCGGCGATATCTGCTGTGGAAGCTGGGCGAATATTGGTGGGTGACGGCACGGAGCGGCGTCCTCGTTCGTTGAAATTGCAAAGCCACGCCGCATTGTTAGCGGCAATTTCTTGCCCACGAAACGAGAAAAGGGCGACCCAAAGGCCGCCCTTTCGCATTTTCCACTCAACGAACCGCCCGATTTCGGGCCTGGCTCTTCAGTCTCGCTTACTCGCGATTGCCGAAGAGCTGCAGCAGGAAGAGGAACATGTTCAGGAAGTCGAGATAGAGGCGAAGCGCGCCCATGACGGCCTTGCGTCCGGCAACAGCCGAGCCGTCGCCCTCGTAGTACATTTCCTTGATCTGCTGCGTGTCGTACGCGGTCAGACCCGCAAAGACGAGCACGCCGATCACAGAGATCGCGAACTGGATCGCCGGCGAGGCGAGGAAGATGTTCACGACCATCGCGATCACGATGCCGATCACGCCCATGAACAGGAACGAGCCCCAGCCCGAAATATCGCGCTTGGTGGTGTAACCCCAGAGCGAGAGCGAACCGAAAGCCGCCGCCGTGATGAAGAACACCTGGGTGATCGACTCGCCGGTGTAGACCGCGAAGATCGAAGCCAGGGAGACACCGACCATCGCGGCATAGACCCAGAAGGTCGTCTGCGCGGCGGCGACGCTCATCTTGTGGACGCGGAACGAGAGGAAGAAGACCATGCCGAGCGGAGCGAGCATGACGACCCACTTGAGCGGCGTATTGAAGACCGTGTTGCCCAGTTGCGTGAGCCCGACGACCTGACCGGCGTCGTTGGTCACGAAGGACAACATATACATCACGTAGGCCGCGACGCCGGTGAGAGCGACACCGCCCGCCATCAGGTTGTAGACCTTCAGCATATAGCTGCGCAGGCCCTGGTCGATATCCGCTCTTGTACCGGCAGCAGGCACTGTTCGCGCGCTGGTATTCCGATAGTCAGCCATATTCGTTTTAATCCTTATACGAGTGTCCCGTCGGGTGCTCGATATTGGCTCTCGGACGTGAGAGCGGGTTGATCAAGGGCCGCTGGCGGGACGCCCAGCGATGGTCATAATATGCGATGTCAGATAGCCTGACACAAGAGTTTCCGGCGCTTTCGCGAACGTTTCAGGCCCGTTTCGGCTGAAATCACCGTGAACGATTCGTAAGTAATCTTGAAAATCGCGCGACTGGCCAGTCTAGCGGATCTAAGCTTCCAGTTACCATGACCCGGTGCCCGCTGATCTAGAGCCCGTTTCAGATAGAAAACCGCGACAACACGGATTTATATCGCCGAAAAGCGGTCTCTCGGTGTTCGCGGCCCGAATTAGCCGCGCCACCTCACCAAAACCAAGGCGCACATTCTACAGATTGCGCAGGACCGGCGCGGCCTTTTGTCCAAGTATGCGCCACGTGCCGGCAAGGCCGAAGCCCACCGTGAGCACCAGTGACACCACCAGTGTCGTCAGCGCGACCGTCCAATCGAAGACGTAAGGCAGCGTCATGATCTGATCGACGACGAACCAGGAAGCGATTGCTCCTGCACCAATCGCGAAGATGCCGGTCGCAAGCCCGAGAAGCGCATATTCGGTGGCGAATGCCTTGATAAGAGTCGCTCTCGTCGCGCCCAACGTCTTGAGGACGACGGCATCATGAACCCTGGCGCGGTTGCCGGCCGCCAATGCACCTGCGAGCACGAGAACGGAGGCGATCAGGGCGACACCCGCCGCGACGCGGATCGCAAGTGCGAGCTGGGCGATCAGCGAATTCACCGCATCGAGCGCGTCCTTCACGCGAACCGTGGTCACGGCCGGGAAGGCATTGGTGAGCGTGTTGACGATCTGCTTTTCACGCGAGGCGACATCGGCGTTCGAGCGGTCAGCACCACCGTCATCGAGCGTCAGCGTCGCGAGCCAGGCGTGAGGGGCTCCTTCGAAGGTGTTCGGTGAAAAGACCATCACGAAATTGATCGAGAGGTTCTCCCATTCGATCACCCGGAAATTGGCAATTTCAGCCGTGATCGAACGGCCGAGCACGTTGACGGTGATCGTCTCACCCACTTCGAGACCGAGTTCGCGCCCTTCTTCGTCGGCGAAGGAAACCAGCGGCGGACCGTCATAGTCTTCCGCCCACCATTCGCCATCGGAAAGCGAGGAATTTTCTGGAGTTTCCGCAGCATAGGTGATGCCGCGATCGCCGCGCAGCACCCAGCCGCCCTCCTCCGGGATTTCCATCGTCGCGACATCCTGATCGCCGAGATGGGTGATCCGGCCGCGCAGCATGGGCACGGCGTTCAGCGTCGAGCCCGGAGCCGCCTCCTCGACCGTCTGGCGGAACTGGTCGATCTCGTTGTTCTGGATGTCGACAAAGAAGAAGTTCGGCGCACGGCTGGCAAGGCCCGTACCCACCTCCTGCCTCAGGTCATAGTCGATGATGGCGAGCGTCACGAGCAGCGTCAGACCGAGGCCGAGAGAGAGGACCACCGAGGGCGTCAACGCGCCGGGCCGGTGGATATTTCCGAGGGCGAGCCGCAGAGGCGTCGATTGAACTTTCGGCGCGCGGCGGGCAAGTGCCATCACGCCGATCGCGACGGCGCGCAGGATGACAAAGGCAGCCGCCGTGCCGCCAAGGAAGATGAGTGCGATCTGCTTGTCGCGCGCCATGAAGAGGGCAAGGCCCGCAATACAGAGCGCGAGCACCACTGTGCCCACCGCGTAGGTCCAGCGCAGCTTTCCGGTCGCGGTCGCGCCGGCATCGCGGAAGAGAGCAGTCGCCGCGACATCGCGGGTCTGGCCGAGTGGCAGAAGCGCGAAGGTAAGCGCTGTCAAGAAACCGAACAGCGCGGCAATAAGGAGGGCGCCTGGATAAAACGAGGCCGACGCGCCCACCGGGATGACGCTTTCAAGGAAACTCGCCGTCAGGAAGGGCGCGATGGCGCCGAGAATGAGCCCCATGACGACACCGACGGCCGCAAGCGTCATGATCTGGAAGAGATAGACGAAGACGACAAGGCGCCCCGCCGCGCCGAGGCTCTTGAAGCTCGCGATGACCGGCCGCTTGCTGTCGAGATAGGCCCGCACGGCATTCGCGACACCGACGCCGCCGACGATGAGCGCCGTCAGGCCGACCAGGGTCAGGAACTGTGAGAAGCGTTCGATATTGCGCTGGAGCGAGGGCGCGGCATCCTCGGCGGTGCGGATGCGGAAGCCGGCGGTCGGAAACTGATCGCGCGCTTCGTCCGCCACTTCTTCGGCATCGCTGCCGGCCGGCAGGCGCACACGCCAGTCGTATTCGACGAGGCTGCCGGGCTGGATCAGGCCGCTCGCGTCGAGACCGGCCCGCGACATCATCAGGCGCGGGGCGAAAGCGAAGCCGTCGGATAGGATATCCGGTTCACGATTGAGGACACCGGTAAGCTCGATCTCGGCGTCACCCAGCCTGACGATCGCGCCGGGCTCCACGCCGAGGCGATCGTAGAGTTCCTGCGCGGCGATCGCGCCGTAGCGGCCATTGCGCTCCTCGAAAAGCGTTTCGAGCGCGATCGGCGGCGTGGTTTCGACCGAACCATAAAGCGGATATGCGTCGTCGACCGCCTTCACCTCGGCAAGTGACTGGTCCGAGCCGTCTTCGAGACGGACCATCGAGCGCAGTCCGGCCGTCTCGGATATCTCGCCGAGCCCATCGATATAGCTCGCCTCCTCAGGCGTGCGCTCGCGCTGGACCAGCTGGAAGCGCATGTCGCCGCCGAGAATAGCGCGCCCCTCGCGGGCGATGCCGTCGCTCATCATCGAGGCGACGGAGTTCACTGCGGCGATGGCGCCGACACCCAGCGTGATGCACAAAAGGAAGATGATGAAGCCGTTGAGGCCTCCGCGCATCTCGCGCAGAGCAAAGCGCCAGGCGAGACGCATGGTCGGGAGAAGACCGGCATCGGCGGTTCCGGCCTTATGGGCGTAGGCGGTGTCGGCGTCGATGGCTGTCATTCGGCAGCGTCACGTGTTTCTTCGGCGCGCTCGCCTTCGATACGGCCGGACCGAACACCGACCTCGCGCTGGCAGCGATGGGCAAGATTCGGGTCGTGCGTGATGAGAACGAGCGTCATGTTGCGGCGCTCGCGCTCGGCAAAGAGAAGATCGGCAATCTGGCGACCAGTCGTCTGGTCGAGATTACCCGTAGGCTCGTCAGCGATGAGTATTGCAGGTTCCGGCGCAAGCGCGCGGGCCATCGCGACGCGCTGCTGCTCCCCGCCGGAGAGTTCGCCCGGATAATGCGTCGCGCGGTCCTTGAGACCGACGTTCTCGAGCTCCTTCAGGGCTCGATCGAACGGGTTAGGCGCGCCCGCCAGTTCCAACGGCACGGCGACGTTCTCAAGCGCCGTCATGTTCGGAATGAGATGGAAAGACTGGAAGACGATGCCGACATTCTTGCCGCGGAAGGCAGCGAGTTCGTCCTCCGATAGTCCAACCAGGGACTTACCCGCAATCTCGATCTCACCCCCGTCGGCGCGCTCGAGACCGGCGAGCACCATCAGAAGCGTCGATTTACCCGAACCCGAAGGCCCGACGATGCCGACCGAATGACCACGCTCGACATCGAGATCGATGCCTTTGAGCACGTGAACGGAACTCGCCCCACTGCCTAGCGTGAGATGAACGTTTCGTAATCGGATCGCAGGTTCCGCCAAATCGCACTCAACCTATATGGATGATCATCAGGGCGCGTGTTCGCGCTCCGGCCATCATATGGGGTTCGTTGTGCAGCGCTTCCAACCGGCTCTTGCCTTTCTGACGCTACTGTTACCGCTCGTTATCTCCGCGCCGGCACCGGCGCAGGAAGCCGGCGCATCATCGCAGCGGCAGATCGTCGCTTTCGGAGACAGCCTGTCCGCCGGCTATGGCGTCGGCCCTGGCGAAAGCTTCCCCGAGCAGCTTCAAGCAGCCCTCCGCGAAGACGGCTACGACGTGTCGGTCACCAATGCCGGCGTTTCCGGCGATACGACGAGCGGCGGACTGGCGCGCATCGACTGGTCAGTGCCGGAAAGTGCCGATCTCGTGATCGTCGAACTCGGCGCGAACGACGCGCTCCGCGGCATCGACCCGAAGATCACACGGGAGAACCTGTCGAAGATCCTCGATCAGCTCAAGCAGCGCGGACAGAACGTCATTTTGGCGGGCATGCTCGCGCCGCCGAATATGGGCGAAGATTATGCCCAGCAGTTCAATCCGATCTTCCCTGAACTGGCGGAAGAATACGGCGTGACCTTCTATCCCTTCTTCCTTGAAGGGGTCGCGGCAGAGGCCGATCTCAATCAATCCGACAAGATGCATCCGAACGCAGAGGGCGTCGGCGTCATCGTCGACAACATCATGCCGACGGTGACTGAAGCTCTGGAGAGCCAGCCCGCCGAAAGCTGATGTTTCGGCGGGTGTTACGTCTTCACGCCGAACATCTGACCAAGCGACCGCGCCATACCGCTGGCACCGTAGAAAGGCGTGGTCCAGCGCTTCCAGCTCGCGAGGCGCCATTCGAAGAAAGCATAGGCCATCGCCTCGGCCTCTTGGCGCCACTCACCACGAAGGCTGGCAAGATCGGCCGGGCGAGCCGGCAGTTCGGCCACGATATCCTGATCGGTCGCGAGAAGCTTGGCGCCGTGCTTGAGGGCGAGCGCCCGAATGCGACTGTTTTCGCGCAGGCACGTCAGATGCAGGCGGGTTACCCCGCGATTGCGTGCCGCATCGACGACGAGGCTGAACAGCCGCCCGCCATGGCCCTTGCCTTGAAATAGGCGCTCGATGGAGAACGCAGCCTCGGCCTCGTGCCGATCCTCATGGGAAAATCTGAGCTCCGCCACGCCGCGAAGGACACCATCGACAAACAGCCCCTCGACCACGGCATCACCCGATAGCGAACGTGCAGAATAGGATTTCAGGAACGCATCGCCGGCCAGATGCCCGAAGCGAGACCGCCGGGTTTCCGGATCGAGCCTTTCCAGATGGGCAAGGAACAGATCGTTCTCTCCGGGATGAAGCCGCCTGACCGTAATCCACGCCCGATATGGGGCCGAGCCAGTGCCTGGCAGTTCATTCTTGATCAGAGCCGGAGACATATCGGCATTACGTGCCATGGGAGACGCCCTTCTTCACCGGGTCTCGCACCCGAGACCGATCCTCCCGTACTCAAAACCTACGACGATCCTCGCCCAACCCGTCGATTTCACTCTCATATTTGGCATCGGAACGCGGTGACCGGGATAGGGTTGTGCGCAAAGCCGGTACCCTCTTGCGGCATAGCTCGAAGGATGAAAGCTTGAGCGAAGGCCCGAGGCGCCGCCTGCTCCATCTGCACGGAGACGATTAATGCCCCGTCTTTTCACCGCCCTTGAAATTCCCCAGGACGTCGCGACAACGCTGACCTTCCTGACCGGTGGGCTCCCTTCCGCGCGTTGGATCGATCGCGAAAACTATCATCTTACCCTGCGTTTCTTCGGCGATATCGAGCCGCGCGCCGCGGACGATCTGGTGGAGGCGCTGGACCGGATAGATCGGCCGCGCTTCTCGCTGAAGCTGCTGGGTCTCGGCGCTTTCACGCCGAAGAAGCCCCACTCGATCTATGCCGGCGTTGTCGCCTCGCCCGAGCTGGTGGAGTTGCAGGCAGAGATCGACCGGATCGCCAAGCGGCTCGGCCTGCCCAGCGACGGACGCAAGTTCATGCCGCATGTCACGATCGCACGCCTTCGCCAGCCGCGGGATCGGGACGTTGCGAAATATCTCGCCGAAAAAGGCGGCTATCGCTCCCCGCCTTTCGAAGTAAAGCGGTTCGGGCTCTATTCCTCGAAGGCGTCGATCGGCGGCGGGCCATACATCCTGGAAGAGCCTTTTGATCTCCGCGAGCCTGTCATGACCCAGGCACCAAAGCCGTTCGAAGAGGCAGCCGCCTACGGTTTCTCCCGCGGATAGCCCGGTTCGCGACCCAATCCGCCGGCAAGCGCCCCTTGAGGCTTCTGCCGGACGAGCCCATTTCCTTTGGTGAACACCACCGGAGGATGTTGAAGATGGCGCTGGACAGGATTCGAATTCAGGAAATCTTGCAGCCCGGCAGCGCGGACGAGCAGAGCGAGAAGGAAGAACGCGTCCGTGCGTCCTTCTTCGACAAGGTGCGTAAGAACCTGAAGCGCATTCCGTTCATGGAGGACGTGGTCGCCGCGTATTACTGTGCGCTCGACACCGAGACGCCAGCGGCAAGCCGGGCGATCCTCTTTTCTGCCCTCTTCTACTTCATTCTGCCGTTCGACATCATACCTGACATGTTCCTTGGCCTCGGCTTTACCGACGACATCGCTGTGCTGCTGGCCGCATTCAATGCGGTGCGCTCGAATATTCGTCCCGAGCACTATCACCGGGCTCGGGAGACTCTCGACAATCTCTGAAGCTGACGTTGCGGCTCCAGGTTTTCGGCCGTCGTCTGGCTCCGAAAAACATCGGCTCCTGCAGATTCGACCAGCTCGCGTGCAGATTCCGGCCAGTTGGTGCGTTCACGCCGCACTGTCGCCAGATTCTTTCAGTTTTTCATCAACTGTGATCGGCCCGCACCGCTTGGGGTATGCGGACGCCTTGTCAAAAAGGCGCGGGCCTCGATGGAATATCGTAGCGCCTGAAGGCTCCCGAGCCAGAGACACGTCAGCGTTAACCCGCGGTAAAGGCGAAGCGTGCAACTGTCTCGGTCAGGCGAGGTCTTCGGCAGATCGGCCACGGTCCGGAGACGCGCGGGGGGCCTTTCAAGGCCATACGAAGACGCAATCGAAGTGGGGAACCATGACCTTCCAGAAACTCCTGACAGCGACGGCGGCGATACTGATTGTGTCGAGCGCCGCAAGCGCAGCTCAGACGCCGACCCGCATGAACCAGTATAACGATTGGGGCACGTACGCCTATTCCGACAACAGCGGAAAGGTCTGCTACATCCTGTCGACACCAAAGCAGATGAAGCCAACCAATGTCGATCATGGCGACATCTTCTTCCTCGTCTCGCAAAAGCCCGGCCAGGGCATCGCCTACGAACCGCAGGTCGTCATGGGTTACGAGTTGAAGGAAGGCGAGAAGGTCGAAGTCGACGTCGACGGCAAGAAATACGCGATGTTCTCCAAGAATGACTCGGCCTGGATGGAGAACGCGGCACAGGAACCGCAGCTCGTCTCTGATCTGCGTTCAGGTCGCTCCATGACCATTTCGGCGACATCCAAGCGCGGCACGAACACCAGCTACACCTATTCCCTCTCCGGCGTGACCGCAGCCCTGAATTCGATCAAGGACTGCAAGTAAGCGCTGGCTGACCGATCTTGCCGAGCTCAAGTTTGGCAGGGTCATCTACATTCATTTTTCGAAGGAGCGTCCGGCCTTGCCGCGGCGCTCTTTTCGGTTTCGGAGCCTCCTGAGAAGGCCGGACGGCTTGAAGATTGGCTTAAGACACGGCATTTAGCGCTCAAGCAAATCGTATCGTCATTTTTTCAGCACGGCGCGGCGCGAATATTCGCCCCGTCCGCAAAGCCGTTCATCCGTCCGTCAAAGGTTCCTGTCCGATGTCCGTCACCCTCGATCTCGCCGATCCGAAGACCCGGCCCGTCGTGGATGCTGCCGCGCTGTCTCCGGCCGCAGCAAGCGGCGAGGAAAAGCCGTCACTCGTCGGCATGAGCCGCGAGGAGCTCGGCGAAGCACTGGCGCAGATCGGCGTGCCGGCCAAGCAGGTGCGCATGCGCACGGCGCAGCTCTGGCACTGGCTCTACGTCCGCGGCGTCTCGGACTTTGCGCATATGGCGAACGTCTCGAAGGAGCTGCGCGCGAAGCTCCACGATGCCTATACGATCGCACGGCCCGAGATCGTCACCGAGCAGATCTCGGTGGACGGCACGCGCAAGTGGGTCTTTCGCTTTCCGCCGCGCGGTGCCGGACGGCCGGTGGAGATCGAGACGGTCTACATTCCGGAAGAAGGGCGCGGCACGCTGTGTGTCTCTTCCCAGGTGGGCTGCACACTGACCTGCACATTCTGCCACACGGGCACCCAGCGCCTCGTACGCAATCTGACGGCCGGCGAGATAGTCTCCCAGGTTCTGCTCGCCCGCGAGCGGTTGGGCGATTTTCCCGAGATCGACACCCCGGCTGGCGCGATAGTGCCTTCGGAAGGCCGTCTCATCTCCAACGTCGTCATGATGGGCATGGGCGAGCCGCTCTACAATTTCGACAACGTCTCGACGGCGCTCGGCGTCATTTCGGATGGCGAGGGCCTTTCCGTATCCAAGCGCCGGATCACTCTGTCGACGTCCGGCGTCGTGCCGGAGATCGTGCGGGCCGGCGAGGAAACAGGCGTGATGCTCGCGATCTCACTCCACGCGGTGAACGACGAGCTTCGTGACGAGCTCGTACCGATCAACAAGAAGTATCCGCTGGAAAAGCTGCTTGAGGCCTGCCGCAATTATCCCGGCCTGTCGAACGCCCGGCGCATCACCTTCGAATATGTGATGCTGAAGGACGTGAACGACTCGATGGACGACGCGCGCAACCTCGTCCGGATGCTGAAGGGCATTCCGGCGAAGATCAATCTGATCCCGTTCAATCCGTGGCCGGGCTCGAAATACGAGTGCTCGGACTGGGACCAGATCGAGCGCTTCGCCGACTACGTGAACCAGGCCGGCTACGCCTCTCCCATCCGCACCCCCCGCGGCCGCGACATCTTCGCCGCCTGCGGTCAGCTGAAGTCGGAATCGGAACGGATGCGGAAGACCGACCGCCAGAAGATGGAGTCGGCGCGCATTCTTGAATTGTCGGGAAACGGCGCAGCCTGAGCCCTATCCTGCTTTCGCCACACCGAGGATTTCGCCTGGCCGATTTGCGGAACCTTCTTGGACGATAACAGCGCAGGCATCCGCTCCCTGTGCTGCTCCGCATTGACCGATATCGAGGCGCGTCTCAGCGCCCGAATATGTGCCGAGCTTAATGATACCGCGGACGGAATTCACGTATCGGATCGTCTTGCCACGGTTGATGGGAATGTCGGCCTGCCGCGTGTAGTCGACGCGGCAGACCGTCCCGGCCGCTGGTGCTTTACCGATAGATACCGCTCTGCCGCGGATCGAAACCGGCACGGTCAACGCCTGTCCGGCAAGGCGCTGGACCGCGTTTCTATCCGAACCCACGACATGGCCGCAGCCGTCCACCACCGCCTGGGGCGTATAGACGCGTCCATCGCCGCGGCGGGCGGCATAGGCCCGTTGGCGGGCTGAGCTCTCGGCAGAGCCGAGCGTGTCCTTCCAGCCGAAATAGTCCCAATAGTCGACGTGATAGGCGAACACGAGCATGTCGCCGCTTGCCTTCAGGGACTCTGCATACGCATCGACCGGCGGTCAGGAATTGCAGCCTTGGCTCGTGAACAGCTCAACGACATGGGACTGAGCCTGTGCGTCCGTTCGCCCGACCGCAAAGGCAAGCATCGAAATTGCGGCGACAGCGCTTATTTTCAGCTTCATGAGATCAGCCTCCTCCGTCCAGACCCGTTGGGTCTCCGTCGCAAGTCTATCGGTCGCGGTGCAAGCAGCCGCTTCTCAGATGACGTCGGGCCGGTAAGAGCATCGCAGTCCATGGCAACGATCCTTCGCTTCATCTTCGTCATCCCCTTCGGCTTTGTTATGGCCTGCCTGACGAGCGCCTTCACCATCCTCTGGCCCTATCTCGGGCTGACGGAGGCGGAGAACGCGTTCAGTCCGGTGGTCTATGTCCATTCCGCCGTCGCCTTCTGGGCACAGGGCGCGCAGATCGGCTCGACGCTGCTGATTCCCTGGGCGATCTTCATGGCAGCGAGCGAAATTCTGGGGCTATCCTCGCTGTTGCTTCACATTGCGGCCGGCATCGCGGGCTCGGTATCCATCATCATTCTGGCCTATGGCGAGCCAGCACCGAGCGGCTCGATACAAGCCGCGATTGTCATGTCGGGGATCGTCTTCGCCCTCACCTATTGGCTGGTCGCGGGCCGTAGGGCCGGCGCATGGCGACCACGCCGGAAGGTGAAAACGAAAGAGACGCCGCAACCGCATGACTGAGACACATGCCGAGAAGCCGAATGCAGATCAGGTCGCGGTGCATCTCGTCCTGATCGACGATCTACCGCCCGATCGGCTTTCCACTTATGTCGGTCTTCTCGACGCCAGCGAGCGAGAGCGTCACGACCGATTCCGGGTGAAGGGCGCCCGCGAGGAATTTCTCGTCGGCCGCGCGCTTTTGAGAACGACCCTTAGCAGTCTTCGGCCCGATATCGCACCTGATGCGTGGCGCTTCGCGCTGAACGGTTTTGGCAGACCGGCGATCGACTGGAGCGCGACCGGCGCCAAGCCGTCGAAGCTGTTCTTCAACCTCTCGCACACACGCGGACTGGTCGCGCTGGCGGTTGGATTGTCGCAGGATATCGGCGTCGATGTGGAAGCGATTACGCGCGGTGCACCGGATCACGATATCGCGCGGCGGTTCTTCACCGAGGACGAAGCCGACTGGATCGATGCCGGCGCCGACGAGGGCGAGAGGACCGAACGCTTCTTCGCGCTCTGGACCTTGAAGGAGGCCTATATCAAGGCGCGCGGCATGGGTCTTTCGCTGCCGCTCGACGGTTTCCTCTTCGATTGTTCGCAGCGCCCGCCAACCGTCTCGTTCAACGAAAAGATCGAGGACGATTCAGGGCGTTGGCGCTTCGAACGGCGGGTAATCAGCGACGGGCACAGGCTCGCCCTCGCCTGCCCGGCCGGTTCGGGTGCCTCACGCTTTTACATAGCCGAACCGCTCGCCTCGTCGCCGAGCGTGTTCACGCCGCCAATCGCGGATGCCTTTTCATGAGGCTTTTCGCGGTCTCAGACCTTCATCTTGGCCACCGGGCAAACCGGGAAGCGATCGCGGAGATCGAAGCAAGGCCCGACGACTGGCTGATCCTCGCCGGTGATGTCGCGGAGAAGAACGAACATATCCGCTTCGCCTTCGAGCACTTCGCCGAAAAGTTCGCACAGCTTGTCTGGGTGCCCGGCAATCACGAACTCTGGACCCGTCCGGGCGCGGATAGCGTACGAGGCGTCGCGCGTTACGAGGAACTGGTCGCGCTCTGCCGGGAATACGGCGTTCTTACACCCGAAGACGACTATCCGGTGCTTGATCTTAAAAGCGGCACGGTTAGGCTCTGCCCGCTCTTCCTGCTCTACGACTATTCCTTCCGCCCGTCCGAAATTGCATTCGAGGATGCGGTCGAATGGGCAAGGGAAAGCGGAGTCCTCTGTTCCGACGAGTTCTTCCTTTCGGCCCATCCGCATGCCTCGCGCACCGAATGGTGTCATGCGCGCTTCGAGGCGACGAAACCGCGGCTCGACGCGCTGGACCGGGAACATCCGACAATTCTCGTCAGCCACTGGCCGCTTCGCGAGGATGTCGCCCGCACCCCGCGCGTGCCCCGCTTTTCGATCTGGTGCGGGACAAAGCTCACCGAGGACTGGCATCGGCGTTATCGCGCGAAGGCGGTTATCTCCGGGCATATCCACATCCCCTCCTCCAAAAGCGTCGAAGGCGTCGCCTTCGAGGAGGTATCCTTCGGCTACCCGAAACAGTGGCAGGGCCGGCGGCCCCACCCGGATATGGCGGTGCGGGAGATAATGGCGGTTTAGGCCGCAATACCCTTTCCGAGCCGCTCGAGGATGCGGGCCCAGGAACGCTGGCCCTTGTGGAACGACGTCATCTCGTACTTTTCGTTCGGGGAGTGGATGGCGTCGTCGCCATTGCCGAAGCCGACGAGAAGTGTCTCCATACCGAGCTGGTTCCTGAACTCGCCCGCGATGGGGATCGAACCACCCATGCCGATCATCGCCGCGCGGTTGGGCCATTCGGCGGAAAGGGCTTCGCTGGCGGCCGCGATCCACGGGCTGTCGAAGGGAAGCTGTATCGCCGGCGATCCGCCATGAGGGTGGAATTCGGCGGTGCAGTCCGCCGGAAGGCGATCGCGCACGAAGCGGCGGAAGTTCTCGCGCAGCTTTTCGGGATCCTGATTGAAGACGAGACGAAACGACACCTTTGCCCGGGCTTCGGCCGGGATGACGGTCTTGAAGCCCGCGCCCGTATAGCCGCCGATGATGCCGTTCACTTCCGCCGTGGGGCGTGACCAGGTCTGCTCCAGAACGGAGCGCCCCTTTTCGCCGGAAGGAACCGAAAGGCCGACATCTCCGAGAAAATCCTCTTCGGAGAAGTCGAGCTCGTCCCACTGCGCCTTCACGTCCAGAGGTACCTCATCGACGCCCTCGTAGAAGTCGGGGATCGTCACCCGGCCCATCTCGTCATGCATGCTGCCAAGAATATGTGACAGGACATGGAGCGGGTTCTGGGCCGCGCCACCATAATAGCCCGAATGAAGATCACGGCTCGCAGCCTTGATGACGACTTCCTCGCCCACGAGGCCCCGCAGACCTGTCGAGATGGCGGGGGTTTGCCGGTCCCACATATTGGTGTCGCAAACGAGGGCCGCATCGGCCTTCAGCTCGTCCTTATGAGCCTCGAGGAAGGGCAGCAACGAGGGTGAACCGGACTCCTCCTCGCCCTCGAACAGGATCGTGACGCCGCAGGGCAGGCCGCCGGTCTCCGCCTTGAAGGCGCGGCAGGCCTCGACGAAGGTCATCAGCTGGCCCTTGTCGTCCGCCGCGCCGCGCGCAACGATCCGCTTCGTGCCATCGGGCCCGTCCGCCACAACCGGCTCGAAGGGATCGGAATTCCACAGTTCGATCGGATCGACCGGCTGGACGTCGTAGTGGCCGTAGAAGAGGACGTGCGGAGCACCTTCCGGCCCTTCATGGCGGGCGAGAACCATCGGATGGCCGTTGGTGTCGCGCAC
The DNA here is from genome assembly GCF_040239565.1 of Fulvimarina thalattae. Taxonomy (NCBI): domain Bacteria; kingdom Pseudomonadati; phylum Pseudomonadota; class Alphaproteobacteria; order Hyphomicrobiales; family Aurantimonadaceae; genus Fulvimarina; species Fulvimarina thalattae. The sequence continues at coordinate 205,588 of NZ_JBEHWS010000007.1, read as the reverse complement.
CGAAGCCTGAAAACCGATCGCGGCGAGGTCACCGGCCAGATAGTCGGCCGCCTTCCGGCACTCGCTCTTGTATTCGGGATCGGTCGAGATCGAGGGGATGCGCAAGAGATCGAACAGCCGGCCGAGCGACCGGTCGAGATTGAGGTCGATGCAGCTCAAGACGCTGTCGAGTGAGGCCATAAATTCCGTCCTGCATAAAAAATTTCGCTGGTGCGAAACGTAGGGCGAAGGCGCCTCGCAACAAAGCCGAATTGTGTCAGGAAAGTGACAAAAAACACCTATTACGCAGGGGTTTCAGACTAAACCAGATTGCTTGAATCTATCGATTTTAACAACCGATACTTAGCCGCACAAAGGCTTTGCATTTCAAGTATTTCGCATCCGCCTATCGACCGATGACGCAGAGCCACTAGCTGATTTTTCAGGTATTTTTGGGCGCCGAAATCTTCGACTGATCGGGAACGAGCAGAACGACATGGTGCGCCTTGAGAAAGAGAAGGCCGTGCCATGACGGATCAACGCCTTTCGACCCTCCTGCCAACGCTCACAGCTTTTGGGACAGCTTCTGCTGCCCTGCGGCACTTCGCGCTGAGACCGCTTTTTGCGATGCTGGCGATCTGTATGACGTTCGCCATCTTTCCGGCCCATGCCCAGGAAGAGTCCAGTTCGTCCGACAGCTCACAAAACGCTGCCGCCGAGAGCTCTGAAAATTCGGCCGAAGAACCGCTCGATCTCACCTTTTCTCCGCCAAAAGTTCTCCTCAACGGGGTCCCCTTCGAAGTCGAGGTAACGTCGAGCATTGCGCCATCTCAGCCTGTCGCCATCGAAGTCGGCGGCGAGCGTTACGAGGCGGAGCCGGATGCCTTCGAAGAGCGTGAAGACCAAATCGGCTTTACGGCGAAGATCGACGAGATCACCGCGAGTGGCGACGACGGCACGCTGGCGCTCATATCGGGCGGAGAGACGTTTCAGGAGGAAACGATCCCGATCATCTCGGGCTGGTTCTCGATCCTTCCGGCCCTTCTCGCCATTGGCATCGCACTCGTGACGCGCCAGGTCGTGCCCTCGCTCTTCCTCGGTATCGCCCTCGGCGCATGGATGACCTACGGGCTTTCGCTAACCGGCATCTGGTACGGTCTGCTCGACACGATCCAGATCTACATACTCGAAGCCCTCGTCCCCTCGGACGGTTCGAAGAGCCATATGCAGATCGTCGTGTTCACCCTGATGATGGGCGGCATGATCGGCATCATCTACCGAAACGGCGGTGCCCATGCGATCGCGGATCGCATCTCGACGCTCGCCAAGACGCGCCAGCGCACGCAGCTCGCCACCAACGGCCTCGGCTTTGCAATCTTCTTCTCGACCTATGCGAACAGCCTGATCGTCGGCAACACGATGCGGCCGGTGACGGACAAGATGAAGATCAGCCGCGAGAAGCTGGCCTATATCGTCGACTCGACGGCGGCACCGCTCGCCTCGATCGCGATCATCTCGACGTGGATCGGCTATCAGATCGGCCTCATCGAGGATGCGATCGGCTCGATCGGCTATCAGGAAGGCGCCTATTCAATCTTCCTCAACGCCCTTCCCTACAACTTCTATCCGATCATCGCGCTCGCCTTCGTGATCGCAATCGCCTCGATGGGCCGCGACTTCGGCCCGATGCTGAAAGCCGAGCGACGGGCAGCGATCGACGGACATCTGACCCGCGAGGGGGCAAAGGCCGCCAGCGACGAAGATGACGATGGAGAGACTGAGGAAGGCGGCGAGTTGCGCCTCAAGGAGGGCGTCACCCAGCGTTCGATCAACGCCGTCCTGCCGATCGTCGTGCTGATCCTGACGGTTGCGATCGGCCTCTACGTCACGGGCGAAGGCGATACGTTGCGAGAGATCATCGGTTCGGCCGAGGGCAACAAGGCACTCGTCTGGTCAGGCCTTCTGGGCGTCCTGACGGCATTCATCCTCACCTTGTCGCAACGGCTCATGTCGATGAAGGAAACGGTTCTTGCCTGGTTCGACGGCATGAAATCGGTCCTCTTCGTCATGATCATCCTGACGCTGGCATGGTCGCTCGCCGCGATCGCGGAGGACCTGAACACGGCGTCCTTCCTTGTCTCGGTTCTGGGCGATGCGATCCCGCCGCAGTTCCTGCCGGCGATCCTCTTCATTCTCTCGGCGGCCGTCTCTTTCGCCGTCGGCACGAGTTGGGGCACGATGGGCATCCTGATGCCGCTTGCCGTGCCACTCGTCTGGTCGTTGATGCAGAATGCCGGCATGGGCGACGGGGAGAACATGTACATCCTCTACGCCACGGTCGGCACGATCCTGGCGGGAAGCGTCTGGGGCGACCACTGTTCGCCGATTTCGGACACCACCGTGATCTCGTCGGTCGCAGCCGGGTCAAACCATATCGACCACGTCAGAACGCAGATTCCCTACGCGCTCACGGTCGGCGGGATCGCAATCCTCATCGGCCTGATCCCAACCGGCTTCGGTATCCCGTGGTGGATCACGCTTCCGGTCGGAATAGCCGCTGCCTTCGTCATCGTCCGCTTCGTCGGCAAGGTCGTCGTCGATGGAGAGAAGGAGCGCGAGGGCTCCGCGAAGAGCAGCGCTCAGCCGGCGGAGTAATCAGCCAGTCGGCAAAAATCATGCATCGATCCTCCGGAGTTCACCTCCGGGGGATTTGCCGTTCAGGTCACTCTTCTTTCGTCAGTTCGAGGTCGTGTTTCTTGAACCAGTTGGCAAGATAGTCGACGAAGAGGCGCACGCGAGCCGGCAGGTGACGGCGGTGCGGGAAGACTGCGTAGATGCCAGCCTCGCTCTCCATGTATTCCTCGAACAGTTTCACGAGCCGTCCCTCCTTCACGTCGTTCTTGACGACGAAGGAGGGCGACAGGGCGAGCCCGAGGCCGGCCAGCGCGGCAGCGCGAACGGTGACGGGACTGTTCGCGGTGAACTGGCCCGACACCTGGACGGGCAACGACTGACCTGTCTCAGGGTCGCGAAAGTTCCATGAGGTGAAGATTCGTGCATTGGAATCGATCACGACCGGATAATTCGTCACCTGCGAAGGATGGCTCGGCTTGCCGAGCCGCTTCAGAAGTTCCGGGCTCGCCACGATGCAGAAATCGAGCGAAGCCAGACGCCGGGCGATCAGTGCGGAATCGGCGAGCCGGGTCATGCGAATGGCGACGTCGAAACCTTCGTTGACGAGATCGACGAAACCGTCGTCGAGATGGATGTCGAGGCTGATATCGGGATGGTCGACCGCGAAGTCGACGAGGCTGTGGCCGAGATGAGCATCGCCGAACGTGCGTGCGGCGCTGACACGAATCATGCCCTTGGCCTCGCCCGTCGCCTCGCGCGCGGCATCGTTGAGGCTCTCGATGTCGCTGAGAAGCTGGCCGGCGCGGGTCATGTAGACCTCACCGGCGGCAGTCAGCGCAACCTGGCGCGTCGTCCGGTTGATGAGGAGGACGCCGATCTCATCCTCCAGTTCACGCACATATTTCGAGAGAAGCGCCTTCGAACGCCCGGTCTTGCGCGCGGCCGCGGAGAACCCCTCGTTCTCCACGACAGCCATGAAAGCGCGCATTCGGGTCAGGGTGTCCATCGCGTCGTCCTTATACTCTGGTCTTGAGTGGCTATGGCGCTTTTGCCACTGAAATCAACTCATTCCTAAAATTTCGGCACGGGTCGATTTTTGTCTTGCGTATGACAGTCGCCGACTCTATTTCACGTTCTGCCCAATGTCGCACGTGCCCATGGGCGTCCCCCGGTCCTCACGATAGCGAGGATGAACCGGGACGGTACCTGGACGTAACACACCCAGTCGGTTTCGCGAGCCGCGCGATAACCGAGGACGCTTGAAGCAACGACGGTCCGGGCCTTTCTGGTCTCTCCTGGTGTCCAAACCCAGGAATACTGAAGAGGCACACCTTCCTTGCCTGAAGTGCGGCGGGTCCAAGCCCTCCAATCCATGGCAGACCGATACCCGAAGCCGGTGCACGAGCCGTGCCGTTTTCGGACCCATCGCGTCGCGCGAGCGATTCAAACCGGAAAGGGTGATTTCACCTCAACCGGCAAGGTCTGTTCGCGTCTCGCTCCTCGTCGACCCCGCCCGTTTGACACTGGGCCGCCTGGTTTATGGGAGAGCCACCATGGCCTCACAGCGCATCACCGACTTCCTCGCCGCCAATCCTGTCGAAGGCCCTTGCCTTGTCGTCGATCTCGACGTCGTGAAGGATAACTTCAACGCCTTCCGCAAGGCGCTTCCCGACTCCGCGATCTTCTATGCGGTCAAGGCCAATCCCGCCCCGGAAATCCTGAAGCTGCTCGCCTCGCTCGGCTCGAATTTCGACTGCGCTTCGGTCGCCGAGATCAAGATGGCGCTCGCCGCCGGCGTCGGCCCTGAGCGCATCTCCTACGGCAACACGATCAAGAAGGAGCGCGACGTTGCTTCGGCGCACGCCCTCGGCGTTTCGCTCTTCGCGGTCGATTGCATCGAAGAGGTCGAGAAGATCGCCCGCTCCGCACCGGGTGCCCGCGTCTTCTGCCGCGTCCTTACCGATGGTGAAGGCGCCGAATGGCCGCTTAGCCGCAAATTCGGCTGCGTTCCGGCGATGGCGATCGACGTCCTCACCCATGCCCGCGATCTCGGCCTCAAGGCGACCGGCATTTCCTTCCATGTCGGCTCGCAGCAGACCGATACGAACGCCTGGGATTCGGCAATCGGCGATGCCAAACTCGTCTTTGAGACGCTGGAGCGCCGCGGCATCAACCTCACTCTCGTCAACATGGGCGGCGGCTTCCCGACCCGCTATCTGAAGGACGTCCCGACCGCGCAGGCCTATGGCCATGCGATCTTCGAGAGCCTGAAGAAGCATTTCGGCAACCGCCTGCCCGAGACGATCATCGAGCCGGGCCGCGGCATGGTCGGCGATGCTGGCGTCATCAAGGCCGAGGTCGTCCTCGTCTCGAAGAAGTCGGACACGGACGAGAATCGCTGGGTCTATCTCGATATCGGCAAGTTCGGCGGTCTCGCCGAGACGATGGATGAGGCAATCCGCTACCCGATCCGCACCCGCCACGATGGCGGCGCGACCGAGCCTTGCGTCCTTGCCGGCCCGACCTGCGATTCGGCCGACGTGCTCTACGAGAAGAAGCCCTATCCGCTGCCGCTCGCGCTGACGATCGGCGACGAGGTGCTGATCGAGGGAACCGGTGCCTACACCACGACCTATGCGTCGGTCGCCTTCAACGGCTTCGAGCCGCTGGCCTCCTACGTCATTTGAGGATCGCATGAGACCGATCAGAGCCTCCCTGCTTCGACGAAGAAGCCGAAAGTCCTGATCCGGCGCCAATGGCGCGCCGGGTCAGCATCCCGCGCGCCGTTTCTCATCTGAACGGCATTCGTCAACCGCCTGACATCATGGGTGGTCCGTCATGCTTCATGTTCCCTTCGCCGATACCGCTACCGCTGCATCCCCGGTTCAGCCGTCAGCGTTCGACCTGCCCTCCATCGCCTTTCTGCCCGCTCCGGCTGCCTTCGCCATCGTCGCGGAGACAGAGGCGCATGTGCCTGCACGCGAGGCGCTGCTCGACCGGGCGATGGGTCTAGGCCGGACGCGCAAGTCCTCCGAAACGATCCGGCGGGGCCGCCTACCCGCCGAGGGGCTCGCTTTTGCGGCAATGGCTCCCGATGCTTCGCTGCTCGGTACAGTTCGGCTCTGGCACATCTCGGCTGGTTCGCGCGAAAATGTGGCGGTGCCCGCACTCCTGCTCGGTCCGCTTGCGATCGATCCTGCCGCGCAGGGGCTTGGTCTCGGCGGCGCAATGATGCGTCATGCCATTGCCGCTGCAAAAGCGCTCGGCCACGGTGCGATCATTCTCGTGGGCGATCCGGAATATTATGCTCGGTTCGGCTTCTCTACGTTCGCGACCGCTGGCCTTGCCATGCCTGGCCCCTTCGAAGCGCGCCGTCTTCTGGCGCTCGAACTTGCTAATGGCGCCCTTTTCGGCGCATCCGGTCTCATCCGGCCGACCGGCGAGATCGACTTGGTCTCAAACGGCTCTGTTGCAAGCGAAGAAAGCGCTATATCGGTACATATCGCAACAGCGGCGTAAGTGTTTGAAAGGCAAAATTAAAGGTGGTCGCTAGCCTTCCACCCTTGCCTATCGGTAGAATAACTATCAAATGATCGTGCTCTCAATTAACATGCGTCCTTTTGGCCGCTGATGAAATTTCCGACATGGATTGGGGGATGACGACGCTGACGCATGACTACCGCCTTGCCTCGCTGCAAGCTGAGAACGAAGATTTGCGTCTGCGCCTCTCGCGTGCCGAAGCCGAACTGGCATCCGTCGCAAGCCAGAGAGAAGTCCAAGACAGTTCGCGTAGGCAGCCGCGCCGGGCGATGCGCGGGACCGACGACGTCTACCGGATGATCGTCGAAAGCGCGGTAGATTATGCGATCGTCGCGACCGATCTCGACGGAACAATCACCACCTGGAACGAGGCGGCAGAGGACGTGCTCGGCTGGTCCGAACGCCAGATCGTCGGCCGCTCGATCGATACGATCTTCACGCCCGAGGACATTGCGAACGATGTCCATGTCAAGGAAATGCGCATTTCCCTGACCGAAGGTAAGGCTCGCGACGAACGCTGGCACATGAAAGCCGACGGCTCGCGTTTCTTTGCCTCCGGCGAGATGATGCCGCTTTACGATGACCACGACGAAGCGGTGGGCTACATCAAGATCCTGCGGGATCGGACCCGTGAGGTCCTGGCGGAGAACGAGCTGAAGACCAGCCAGGAACGGCTGCAAATGGCCCTCGACGCCTCCGCGATCGTCGGAACCTTCGACTGGGACGTGGAAACGAACACAATCTGGGCCGATGCCCGTTTCGCATCCGTATTCGGCCTGCCGCCTGAAACGGCCGAGACCGGCGCGACGCTCGAAGCCTTCGTCAATGGTATCCACCCGGACGACCGCGGACGCGTGACCGAAAAGATTCGCATCGCTTCCGAGACCGGCGCGCCCTTCATCGAAGAATACCGGACCATCGACTCCGAAGGGCGCCTGCGCTGGATCTTCAGTCGCGGGCGCTGTTTTCTGAATGAGAATGGCCAACCCATTCGGTTTCCGGGCGCGATCGTCGATATCACCGCCGAGAAAGAGCGTTCGCTCCGTCAGGCCGCTCTCTTGCGCCTCGGGGACGATCTCCTGAAGGAGATGGAGCCGAACGAATATGCGATGAACGCACTGACGATCCTCGGCGAAGCGCTGGATGTCGCGCGGGTGGGCTACGCGACTGTCAGCGGCGAGGGACGGACCGCGACGATCGTCAACGAATGGACAGCCGAAGACGTCGGTGTCCTTAGCGGAGACTTCGATCTGCGAAAATACGGCGACGAGTTTCGCAGCTCGCTAAGCGGTGGCCTCGTCGCCATCAACGACATCGCCAGCGATCCGCGAACATCGGAATTCAGCGATCGCTTCGCCTCGATATCGGTTCGCTCGCTCGTCAACATCACGGTAGTCGAGCGCGGCGAACTGAAGATGATATTCTATGTCCACGACGACCGTCCGCGTCCGTGGTCGTCGGACGACATCGCATTCGTTCGCGAGATCCTTTCGCGCGCCTGGACCTACACGCGCCGCAGGCGGGCTGAACTGGCCCTGGTCGAGACCGAGACGCGGCTGAGGCTTGCGCACGAGGCGGCCAACATAGGCACCTTCGACTACGACATCGTTGCCGGCAAGCTCATGTGGGACGAACGCTGCCGGGCGATGTTCGGCATTTTCGGCGGCGACAACATCACCTATGACGACACGTTTGTGAACGGCGTTCATCCCGACGACCGTGAGCGTGTCATGGCGGCCGTGAACAGAACGCTCGATCCAAACATCGGCGCCGACTACGATATCGTCTACAGGACCGTCAGCAAGGAGGACGGCCTCGTCCGCCATGTCCAGGCAAAGGGCCAGACAATCGTTTCGAATGGCCAGACCATCCGTTTCGTCGGCGCCGTCAGTGACATCACTGAGGAAAAACTCGCCGAGGAGCGCCAGTCGCTTCTGACCCGGGAGCTTCAGCACCGCGTCAAGAATACGCTCGCCATGGTGACTGCCATCGCGAACCAGACCATAAGGCGGGCCACGAATCCACAAGATGGGCTCAATGCCTTCACCGGCCGGATTGCGGCTCTTGCCAAGGCGCACGATATCCTCGTCGAGACGAGTTGGACGTCAGCGCCGATAGCGGACGTCGTCGCGCGCACTCTCGTCATCCACCATCCGGGGCGTGCCGAGCGGCTGGTCTGGGGTGGGCCGAAAACCATGCTCACGGCCCGGCAGGCGCTTGCCCTGTCGCTGGCGCTGCATGAACTCGCGACGAATGCGACGAAATACGGTGCGCTCTCAAATGACGACGGCAAGGTACGTATCCACTGGACACTGGAACCGCGCCGCGCCGAGGGGCAGAGGATGACCTTCGAATGGCGCGAGAGCGATGGCCCAACTGTTAGCGTGCCCGAGAGAAAAGGCTTTGGCTCACGCCTGATACAACAGTCGCTCAGCGCCGAATTCGGTGGCGATCTCGAACTGAACTACGAGCCGAGTGGTCTCGTCTGCTCGATGAATGCGCTTCTCGGCGAATGAGCCTTCCATCTGGCGACTGACGGCCGGATGCGATAACGAAGGTGACACCCCATCTTCCATAAAAGACCATCGCGGACGGCCAAGCCGATCCGTTGAGATGGCAATCTGATCTTCGCGAACAGGACCCTGCCATGGACGACGCCCGAGAGATCGCCCGTATCTCATCCTCGACCGGTTTCTCGGAGGACGCCGTGCGCGCCATGGCCGAAGCGCTGCGCGCCGGCAACGGCACGATGGCCCAGTTCAACCATTCGGAGCTTGGCGGCTTTGGGCAGTGGTCGGCCGGCGGAATGCTGATGATCGGCGACATGTTCAACAATGTGCTGAAAGGCCGGGTCGGCACTTTGGCCGATATGGTGTCCGGCTCGCTCGCCCGCGGCGACCTGCCGATGCGTACGGCAAGGTCGGATGGTTTTGGCTTGGGGACGCAGAGCCAGTGGTGGCCCGAAGAGCTCGGGCAGCCTTCCTCCAGCGGCGCTCAGAACGGCATTCGGTACGCCGTCTTCCCCGGCACCGCGCGGCTGGCGATCGAGACGGGCGGAAAGGTGACGGTCTACGATACCGGCCATCACCAGATCGGCGGCGTCTCTCAGCAGCAGGGCGGCACCTCGAGCTTGCGCTTCTCAAGCCAGTTCGGATCGATCGAGCCGGGCGATCTCAAGATCGTGGATGGCGGTACGGTTGAGGAGGCAAAGGACTCGCGGTCCTATCCCGCCAACAGTTCCCCGATCAACACGGGATCACAGTCTCAATCGGCGTTCACCTCAGCGGGTCCAGGAAACTTTCAGTCGCAGACGCAAGGGTACACCCCACCCTCACCTGCTGCAGCCGAAGCATCCTTCAAACAGGAAGAGAGAGACTCCGCTGCGGAGATCGATTCAAAGGACGCGTCCCCCGCACTCCCGCAACCTGAACCTGAGTCGCCACCCTCGGCCCACCGCCAAGAGCCGATCTTGCCGGAGGTGCCCACCGTTCCTCAGCCGAAGGCACCCAAAGCGGCTCCCTCCGACCGCGCCGAAAAGCCGGCCGGCGACCCGCTGGCCCTCCTGCGCGGCCTCGCCGAGCTGAAGAACGAGGGCATTCTCACCGAAGAAGAGTTTGCCGCCAAGAAAGCGGAGCTTCTCTCCCGGCTGTAAACAAGAGCCGGATCAGCCTCTGGAAGAAGCTTTCGCCTTCGCCGCCTTCGGCTTGGACTGGCGTGGCTTGCCGCGCGCCGGTGCGCCGCTGCCGAAATCCTTCTTGAATTTCGGCTTGCCGCCGGGTTTCGGTCCCTTCCCGCCCTTGCGGTCGGGGCCGGGCGCGCCGTCGGCGAGGGTGATGGTGATGTCGTCGCCGTCGCTAACCTCGGCATCCTTGGCGAAGCGCTTGGCGACGCTCTCGGAAATCTCGAACTTGGTCTCGCGATCGAAGATGCGGATCGCGCCGATGTCGTCTCGGGTGATCTTGCCTCGCCGGCACAGAAGCGGCAGCAGCCATTTCGGGTCGGCGTTGTTCTTGCGGCCGACATCCATGTGGAACCAGACGCTCGGCCCGCCGCGCTCGTGCTTCTTCGGCTTGCCGTCCCCGCGCTCGGCAGGACGGCCGCCCTTCGGATCAGGGCCGAAATTCGGATCGAACACGTCTTCCGGCGAGGGCATGCGTGCGCGCCATTGGCGCACGAAAGCGGCTGCGAGCGCTTCCGCGGAATGGCTTTCCAAGAGCCGCGCGGCGGCAGCGGCATCCTCTTCGTTCGGCTCTTCGGCGAAAACGGGATCGGCGATCAAGCGGGCTTCGTCGGCCTGACGGATTTCGTCGGCGGAAGGCGCCGCGCCCCAGGTCGCGTTGATCCGTGCCTCTGCGAGGAGGCGCTCTGCCTTGCGCCGGCGCGAGATCGGAACGAGGAGGACCGAGACGCCCTTGCGCCCTGCCCGGCCCGTACGACCGGAGCGGTGCTGCAGGGTTTCGGCATCGCTCGGAAGATCGGCATGGATGACAAGGCCGAGGCTCGGCAGGTCGAGCCCGCGTGCGGCAACGTCGGTCGCAACGCAGACCCGCGCCCGTCCATCGCGCAGAGCCTGGATCGCCTGATTGCGCTCGGCCTGCCCGAGTTCGCCGGAGAGCGTGACGGCGGCAAAGCCGCGCTCGATAAGGCCAGACGAGAGATGGCGCACGGTCTCGCGCGTGTTGCAGAAGACGATTGCGCTCGGCTGTTCGGCATGGCGCAGGACGTTCGTCACCGCGTGCTCGACCTCGTTCGGCGCAATACGCACCGCACGGTATTCGATGTCGGCGTGACCGCTCTGGCCCTTCGCGATCTCGATCCGGTGCGCGTTGCGCTGATAGTTCCGGGTCATCTGGATGATCGTCTTCGGCAGCGTCGCCGAGAAGAGCAATGTGCGGCGTTCGGCGGGCGTCGCCTGAAGCAGGAATTCCAAATCCTCGCGGAATCCGAGATTGAGCATCTCGTCGGCCTCGTCGAGGACGAGTGCCTTCAGCTTACCGATCTGCAAGGCGCCACGCGTCAGGTGATCGCGCAGGCGGCCCGGCGTGCCAACGACGATATGGACGCCCTCACCCAGACGACGGCGTTCGGCGCGCGGGTCCATGCCGCCGACAAGGGTGGCAAGCTTGGCGCCCGTGCCGGCATAGAGCCAGGTGAGTTCGTTCGTCACCTGCATGGCGAGTTCACGCGTCGGGGCAACGATCAGGGCGACAGGCTCGCCGGCCCCGCCGAAGCGCTCGGCCTCGCCGAGCAGCGTGCCAGCCATGGCCAGACCGTAGGCAATGGTCTTGCCCGAGCCGGTCTGGGCGGAAACGAGAAGATCGCGCTCGGCGAGCGCTTCGTCCAGAACAGCAGTCTGGACATCGGTGAGCTGATCATAGCCGCGGTTCGACAGAGCGTCCGCGAGCGGCTTGCTCGTGGTGGGAAGTGACATGAGGAGTCCTTGGAGGCAAAAGTGCGCCTCGTATCGCGGAACTCATCCAGCCGCGTCATTCCAAGGCTTGCTGCAGCGCGATATGCCATATTCGGCGCATCGCCTCAATGCCAAGCGTCATGATTCTCAGATAGAAGGTTTTCGGCTTCTCGAATCAGACCGCGTTTGCAATCCCTCGGCCTTCGATGGGCTTGACCGTTTCGACGCTGACGCCGCGAAGCGTTTCGATGGCGATCCGCGTGGCGCAGTCGATCGCCGGCTCGGGGCGGCCGAAAAGATAGCCCTGTCCCCGGTTGCAGCCGGCCTTGCGGACTAGCTCCAGGTGATCGAGGCTCTCGATACCCTCCGCCACCGTATCAAGGCCGAGACGCGCCGCAAGATCGCAGATCGAGGCGATGACGAGGTCGGCATTGTTGTTGCGGCTGGCCTCGCGCACGAAGCTCTGGTCGATCTTGACCACGTCGAACGGAAAACGGGTGAGATAGCTGAGCGAGGCGAAGCCCGTTCCGAAATCGTCGAGCGCGATCTTCACACCCTTCGCACGCAGTTGTTTCAGAGCGGTAAGAGCCTTGCCGTCGTGGTCGATGATCGCCGTCTCCGTCAGCTCGACGGTCATCCGCTGCGGATCGACAGCGTTCTTGCCCAGAGCATCGAGGATCGTCGGAACCAGTCGCTCATCGCTGAACTGGCGCGGTGAAAGATTGACCGTGAACCGGATATGATCCGGCCAGCCGGCTGCGATGGAACAGGCTTCCTCGATAACCCAAAGGCCGATCGGCAAGATGAGGCCGCTTTCCTCCGCGATGGGGATGAACTCGCCGGGCGAAACAAAACCGCGGCTCGGATGCCGCCAGCGCAACAGGGCTTCGAAGGAGACCAGTTTGGAGGCGGCCAATTCAACGATCGGCTGGAAATGGAGCGAAAGCTCGCCGTTCTCCACCGCATGGCGCAGATCGCGCATCAGCGCCGCACGCTTGGTGACCACGAGCTCCATCGACTCGTCGTAGAAGCAGGCTGTGCTCCGTTTGTTTTCTTTCGCGCTGTAGAGCGCGATATCGGCCCGGCGCATGATCGCCGCCACGTCGATCAGCTCACAGCTACAGACGACGCCACCGATGCTGGTCGTTGCCGAGATGGTCCGGTCGGAAATCTCATACGCCTTTTCGCCAAGCGCGATCAGGCAGCGTGCTGTCTGGCGTGCCCGATCGTCCGCATCGTTCCCGAAAAGCGCGATAGCGAATTCGTCGCCGCCGAGGCGGGCGAACAGGCATCCGGAGCCGATTGTCTCGGAAATACGGTCAGAGAACGCCTTGAGGAGCAGATCACCACCTTCATGACCGTGCTCGTCGTTTACGAGCTTGAAATTGTCGATATCGAAGATGAGCATCGCAACCTTCGTATCCGCCTTACCGGCGCAATCGACAAAGTACTGCTCAACATAGCTACTGAACGCGCGCCGGTTGGGAAGGCCGGTCAATTCGTCCGTCATTGCGCTCTTGCGTGCCTTCCGCCGCGTTTCGGCCAGCAGCCCCAGGAGCGCCAGACCGCAGGTCAGGAGGGCCGCTATCAGCCAGAACAGGATGTTCAGATTTGTGGCGAGCCGTTCGCCGGTGATCGCAGGCAAGGGACTTTCCTTAGCGTGCTCCGCAGAGGCTGCCGGCGCTGCTTCTTGCCCATTTAGCGACTTGTCCAGTATCAGCTGCGGTTCACCACGCAGCTTAGCACCGGAGAGCGTGGTATCTTTGGATACATAGGCTGGAATTGGAGGAGAGTCGGTAAGTTCGAACCGTCCGCTGTCGATCATCGCGGCCAGGATGGCCATCGCTCCGAAGGAAAGACCGCCAGCGGCCGCGATCAGGGGCGTTTCACGCCGGTCTTCTGTTCTGAACACGATCCTTCCGTCCCATTTTGAGTTGCCTTCTACGCGGCTTACTTCTGGGCGAAGTTATCGATAAGCTCTGCATGAAACTTTAAGATGTTACGACTTTTTCGGCTCTCGGCACGGCGAGATGCTAATCATGGATCAGCTCCGCCGGTGCACCCCAATTTCATATCCGATTGGCACTCCAGTGATCGGACACAGACGGGCACAAGGGTGAAAGTTCGCGGCTCTTTTGGAAAGATGTGCGGCCAACCTGTCAACCGCAGGTGTCAAATTTGCGCCTTCGACACGCAGCTATCCAGCAATGTCGACGACGCCCGCCTCGCCCCCTTCGGAGCCGAAGGCGAGCATGCGCCCACCCTTGTCCCAGGCCATGGTGCGGACCGCTGAATTGCCGCCGCGCCGCAAAAGCGCTTCTTTGGAATCTGCGAAGCGCACGGCGAGGATCATCCCGTCGGAATACCCGATCGCCAGCATATCCTCATCCGGATGACAGGCGACCGCGGTTACCATCACGTCTCCACGCGTGCCGAGTTCGAGCGGCGCCTTGCCCATCGGCCCATCCTTGCCGGAGAACGGCCAGAGGATCGCAGCGGGCGCGCCGGTAGTGGCAAGGTACTTGCCCTTGGCGGACCAGGACCAGTCCTTCACCTTGGCCGGATAGCCGGTCATGCGCATGTGCTTGCCATCGGAAACGCGCCAGCCGTGCAGAGCGTTTTCCTGCATTGTTGTGACGACGAATTTTCCGTCCGGCGAGAAGCTGACGCCCAGATGCGCGCCCTTCCATTCGAGGAAGACGGGTTCGGCCTCGGTCGCAGGAAAATAGAGCGAAGCGCCGTCATAACGCGCGACGGCGCAGCGCAAACCCTTCGGCGCGAAGGCGATGCCCTCGACGGTGCGCGGGAAGGCCCGCTCCAGCACTGCGCCATCCTTGGTACGGGCATAAGCGTTTCGCCCCGAGGCGAAGCCAACGGCCGAATTGGGGCCGCCAGCGACAGTCGAGACCCACTTTTTCCCGATCGACGCGAGCTCGCTCAGCGCCCCCTTTGCATCGATCGCCATGACGCGCCCGTCCTCGCCGCCGGTGAGGAGGCGGTTCGAATAGGCATCGAAGGATGCCGTCAGAAGTCCGCCGTCATGTGCTGTCAGCACCGAGCCACCGCCGGCCGGCAGATGGACGGTTCCATCAGCAAGCGCAAAGGCAGGCATATCGCCAAGAAAGACGGCGCGCTCGACGAATTCGCCGAGATCGTAAGGGGCAATCGAGGGCATGAAACGGTTCAGGCCTCGGCGGGGGCGCTGACGCGGGAGGCGCAGGCAGCAAAGCCCGCTTCCAGCTCTTCTCGATTAAGATCGCGGCCGATGAAGACGAGACGGCTCTCGCGCTTCTCGTCGGCTCGCCAAGCGCGCTGGTGATCGCCCTCGATAATCATGTGAACGCCTTGGACGACGTAGCGGTCCGGATCGTTGTCGAAGGCGATGATGCCCTTGAGGCGGAGGATGTTCGGGCCCTCCTCCTGGGTAAGCGCCTGAATCCACGGAAAGAACTTCTTCTGATCGAGTTCGCCCGCCTTGAGCGAGATCGAGGTCACCGTCACGTCGTGAATGGCCGAGGCTTCACCATGGGCATGATCGTGATGATGGTGGTGATCATGGCCATGGTCGTGACCGTGGTGGTGGTGATCGTGATCGCAGTCCGGGCCGCAGACGTGATCGTCATGGGCATGGCTCGCTTCGTCCAGAAAATCCGGATCGTGGTCGAGAACCTTCTTCAGATCGAAGGCTTTCTGGCCGAGGACCTTGGTGAGATCGATCCCGGCGCGCTCAGTCCGGTGGATAACGGCGTATGGATTGATGGCTCTGACGGTCGCTTCGACAGTGGCGAGGTCTTCGGGCGAAACGAGGTCCGTCTTGTTGAGGAGCACGACGTCGGCAAAAGCGATCTGGTCCTCGGCCTCGCGCGAATCTTTCAGGCGAAGCGGCAGATGCTTGGCATCAACGAGGGCGACGACTGCGTCGAGTTCGGTCTTGGCCCGCACATCCTCGTCCATGAAGAAGGTCTGGGCGACCGGCACCGGATCGGCAAGGCCGGTCGTCTCGACGAGGATTGCGTCAAAGCGGCCTTTGCGACGAGTCAGCCCCTCGACCACGCGCACGAGATCGCCGCGCACCGTGCAGCAGACGCAGCCATTGTTCATCTCGTAGATCTCTTCGTCGCTCTCGACGATGAGGTCGTTGTCGATGCCGATCTCGCCGAACTCGTTGACGATCACCGCATATTTGCGACCGTGATCTTCTGAAAGAATGCGGTTGAGCAGCGTCGTCTTGCCGGAGCCGAGATAGCCGGTGAGGACGGTGACCGGGATCGGATTGCTCTCGGCCGCCGGAGTGGCGACGTTCTGGCTGACGGCATCGGACATGGATGGCTCCTTATTCCAGCTTCCGCGCGCATATATGATCTTCAAAATCGAAATGCACGAACATCGTGCACTCGATTGAAAGGAAGGTGGACTGACGCCGAAAGGTATGGCGCAAATCTCAAGCCAGCTGTCGTGCCAGTTCGGTCAGCATAGCTTCGTCTTTCGGTGAAAGGCGCTGCCTACGCGCGATTCCGATATAGGCTTCCAGAATCTCGCATTGCTCGTTCTGGAGTTCTGCGCTCTCCTCTGCCCGGTCGAGCCGATTACAGATCGCCATGAGATCGGACCGGATCTGCGGAAAGATGTTCGGTTGTCCGAGTGCGGATTCGACCAGCTTGCGGGCCGCTCGGATCGCCAACTCACCGACGATCTTTTTCACAGGACCTCTCTAGGAGCCCGTGCCGCATCGAAGGCTGCGACCTCGTCGATGAACGTGATAAACGCATCAGCCTGATGCTCGGCGATCGCCCGGCCGATCTCTGGCTCTGCGAGCAAACTGTCCCCGACGACCCCCGCCGGGTTGAGGTCGTCGGACATCCAGCCGAAGCCGAGCCGGCCATGCGCGGTCAAATATCGGTTTTCTTCGCGCATTTCCGCCTGACGCGACCGGAAATTTCCGATCTTTTCCATCCGCACGAGATCGGGCCGGAAGTGCAGTATGAGGCTGGTCTCGACGGCGCCGCCATGGATGCCCTCCGAAAGTTCTTTTTCGGGGAGCAATCCATCCGGATATCCGAACCTCAGCCATGAGCATGTCGCGGCCATCATCCCCGTCTCGGCGCGCAGATCGACAGCCATCTGCCCCATCATCGCGGCATTGCCGCCATGGGCGTTCACCAGAGCCATTTTCGTGAAACCAGCGCGGTTGAGGCTACGCCCGATCGCGAGGATCGTCTCACCCATGGCGCGCCAGCCGAGATCGATCGTTCCGGTAAAATGCGTGTGCTCGGTCGAGACACCGAAGCTCTGGACCGGGAGGAAGATGCCCGGCCAGTCGTCCTCGGCCCGCTCGTCGACGAGATAGACCATTTCGCGCGCCAGGATCATATCGGTGCCGAGCGGCAGATGCGGACCGTGGCTCTCAATCGCCGCGAGCGGAAGGATCGGCACGAGATTCGGGAGGTCGGCCCTCGCCTCGGCAATCTCCTCGGTGGTCCAGTCTTCGAAAAAGCGCTGCATCGCCGTTCGTCCTTGCTCCTCCTTCGCCGGGCACGGGCTTGGTGGACAAGAGGCGATCGTTTCCACATGGTCAAGAGAGAGGTTGGGAAGAGGATGGCATGGCGCGCGGCAAAAAAGACGTTTTGGGCCAGTTGGCGCGGACATCGCGAACCGTGCGCGGCGCGAGCGGGCAGGAGCTGGCGGCGATCGGCCTCCACCCAGGGCAGGATACGGTTCTGACCGCCATCAGCGAGAACGAAGGGATTTCGCTGAAAGATCTCGCAAACCTGCTCTCGGTTCGCCCGCCGACGATCACGAAGACGATCGCCCGACTTTCAGCGCAGGGCTTTGTCGAGAAACGCCTCGCTTCCAGCGATTCGCGCCAGAGCCGTGCCTTCCTCACCGTCGAAGGCCGGATGGCGGCAAAGGACCTCAAGACGATCAGGAAGCGGTTCCGCAAGACGGCTCTCAAAGGTCTGTCGGAGAAAGAACAGAAGGCCTTTCTCAAGTATCTGAAGCAGATCGAGATCAATTTCGGTGGTATGCCGGACGATGTGGCGAATGGCGATTGAAACAGCCCATCGAAAACGGAAAATCGCCTGCGCTTTGCGCTTTCTCGTGGCTTTTGCCATAGATCGGGGACGGGACATGACCGAAGCGTGACGAGGGCCGGTGGCGCAAAAAGTCAAACTATCGACGATCGCGGACGAACTGGGCGTTTCAACCGCAACCGTTTCGCTCGCCTTGCGCGACAGCCCTCTCGTCGCCGACGTGACGCGCGACAAGATCAAGGCGGCGGCCCGCGAGCTTGGCTATATCTACAACCGCCGTGCGGCCTCCTTACGCACCTCGCGCTCAGGCATCGTCGGGGTCTGCGTTCATGACGTGATGAACCCCTTCTTCGGGGAGATCCTGAAATATGTCGAGCACGAGCTCGACCGCCGGCAGCAAACCTTCATTCTCTCGAACCATTACGACGATCTCTCTAAGCAGCGCGCTTTCGTCGATACGTTGCTTCAGCTGGGTGCGGATGGACTGATTCTTTCGCCGGCCGTCGGCACGCCGGCCGAGGACATCAAGCTCGCCGAAGGCAACGACCTGCCAACCGTTCTGATCGCGCGAACGATAGAAGGGGCCGGCGTCTGCGGCTTTCGGGGCGACGACGCGTTCGGCATGGCGCTTGCGGTCGATCACCTGATCGCGGAGGGTCACCGCGAAATCGCTATGGTTGGGGGTACGTCGCAGACTTCGACCGGGCGGGACCGGGCATCCGGCTGGCGGTCGGCGCTTCAGAAGGCCGGCATCGAGCCGAAACCCGAATGGCGCATCGAAGGGCCACGCAGCCGCGACGCGGGCTTCCAGGCAGCCCAGAGCTTTACCCAGATGAAACATCGCCCATCGGCAGTCGTCTGCTTTTCGGACATGGTGGCGCTCGGCTTCATGTACGGCCTTGCACGCTCCGGCTTGACGCCCGGCGTCGATGTCGCAGTCGTCGGTTACGACGACATCGCCGAGGCCGAGATCGCGATGCCTTCCCTGACCACGGTCTCGAATGGTCAAGCGGAAGTCGGCCATCGGGCGGCGGGCGCTCTGCTCGATCGTCTGGCCGGCAATCCGGCGAGCGACGAGACGGTACTGATCAAGCCCGTCCTGAAGATACGCGACTCAAGCCATTTTGCCGGCAGCCTGCAAGACCGGGTCGACGCCTGAACGGAGTGGATCGCGATCAATCCTGATCGAGCGTTCGCGCCAGGCTGCGGGTCACGTCGATGAACGATTCCAAAAGCGCATCGAACTGCATCCGCACGTGATCGGCCGCGATACCACCATCCTCGTCGAAGGCCTCCCGTGCGTTCGGCACGGTGCATTGCGCGGTGATGATCTCGGCGCCCACATTGCGCATGACAGAACGCCAGGCTTCGAGGCCGCGACGACCACCGCCCTGGCCTGTGGAAGCTGAAGCGAGCGCCACGACCAGCCCCTTGAACGGCAACACTGGCCGATCACTGATACGTCGGACGCGGCTCACCCAATCCACAGTGTTCTTCAGAAGCGGCGGTACGGATGAGTTGTATTCTGGTGAAACCAGCAGCAATCCGTCCTGCCGCGCGATCTGGCGGGCAAGATTGAAGGCGTTTTCCGGAACGCCGTCCTCGCTTTCGGTATCGCCGTCATAGATCGGAAGCGGGTAATCCGAGAGATCGAGCAGAGTCAGCTTGACGTCGGTCTTGGCCAGATGGCGTGCAGCCTCCATCGCGAGCTGCTTGTTGAAGGACCCTGTCCGAGTGGAGCCAACGATGATCGCGATTTTGGGATTCAAGCGTCGATCTCCGAAAAGGCGAGATCCTGCTCGTAGATCCAGACGCGGGCCGGCGGAATGTTGTTCCAGACGATATCGGTCGAACGGACCGAGAAGACGCCGGGAACGGCTGGCACAGGCGGCTTCCACATATAGGAAAGCTGGGTGATGTTACCGCCGGAACGCAAACGCCCGAAGTAGTCGCGAAACAGATCCTGCCGCCAGCTCGCCTTCTGCGATGTGATCGGGATGGCGAAGAGGATCGCCGCAAACTTTTCGTCCTTGCGATCGCCTAGCGTCTTATCGAGGTCGAAGCCGTCGCCGTGGATGACGTTCACTTCCGGAAACCTCTGTCTCAGCGCATCGGCGAAATTCTCCTCGAACTCGATCGAGGTGATACGGGCCGGATCGACGCCTTTTTCAAGCATCGCGCGGGTAACAGCTCCGAGGCCCGGCCCGAGCTCCAGAATGGGCCCGTCCAGCTCGACGCTGGAGTGCTCGACCATAGTCCGGCAATATTGCCGACTTGAGGGAGCCACTGCGCCCATCGAGATCGGATGACGAACCCAGTTCGCGAGGAACGGACCCAGATCGTCGTTCTTGGCGTCCCGTTCCAGTATTTTCGAATTGTCTGCCATTTCGAAATCCGTTCGCTGACCTTCGGACGAGACGCAGGATCGCGTGTGCCCGTCTTCCTCGTTCTAGCCGCAGCGCAGCACAGGACAAGGGCGAGACCAATAGTCGGATAATTCGTGACAGTGGAATGAAATGCTCACGCCGCGCGATAGACGATGACGCGGGCTGGCGGAAGATTGCGTTTCACCCAAGGGCTCGTTTCGACTTCCGCCTTCACTGCGGCCGGCTTAACCGGCAAGGTCAGCGAATAAGAAAACTGGATGAACGGCGCTCCATCGGCCATCACGCTCAGCGGGTGACGGACCACCTCTTCGCGCATCGCGTCTGGTTTGGTCAGAAGCGGAAGGCCCGAAACCACCGCCTCCAGGCGACGACCGCCTGTCACCGTTCCCAGATCGGCGGCGATTGCATAGGCATCGCCCTGAATGACCTTTGCCAGCGGAAAACGAGTCTTGAGGAGTTCGCAGAATTCAGCCGAATATTCGACGAGAATCAGGGCCCTTTCCGGCACGCCGCGCTTGATCAGGCATTCGGTGACGACCCCTGTTCCCGGACCGAGCTCCAGAACCGCAGAGTGTTCGTCAAAGCCGGTAGGATCGGGCACGTAAGCGGCCATGGTTTCGCCGAGTTGACGCGAGGAAGGCGAAACCGCGCCCATCGTCAGGGGTCGGCGCAGCCATGTCGTGAAGAAGCGGGCTTCGTCACCGATATTCAACGGACGGCGCAGCAGCTTGGGCTTGGGCAGGGACGGCTGCGTCACCGACGGTGAAAGTGGCTCCAGAAGCGACATGTGGTCGAGGGTCCCTGCTTGCTACACGATGAAGTGCCGAAAGACCGGCACATACGAAATCTTCATATAAGAAGCTAGCGGAAGATATAGACGTCTCGGAGCGTTCACGAGCCTGCGCTCGGCTCGTGAACCCGACGCTGTTCACTCAGACCCAACGCGCGATCAGTCGCTTAGGTTCTCGAAAAAGTCCTTCATGCGCGAGAAAAAACCGTTTGTCTGCGGTGAATTCTCCTTCGAACCGATCTCGTCGAACTCTTCGAGAAGCTCGCGCTGGCGCTTCGACAGGCTCTGGGGCGTCTCGACCATGACCTGGATGAACAGATCACCAGTCTGCGGCGAGCGCAGCACGGGCATGCCCTTGCCTTTCAAACGGAATTGCTTGCCGGTCTGGGTCCCTTCGGGAAGCTTGACCCGCGCGGTGCCGTTGTCGATCGTCTGAACCTCGAAGGAGCCGCCAAGTGCCGCCTTGGTCATCGAGATCGGGACGCTGCAATAGAGATCGGCGCCCTCGCGCTGGAAGAATTCGTGCGGCGCGATCGACAGGAAAATGTAGAGATCGCCGGCAGGACCGCCACGAAGTCCGGCTTCGCCTTCGCCGGCAAGGCGGATGCGCGTTCCGTCCTCGATGCCTTCCGGAATATTGACCTGAAGCGTGCGCTCTTCCGGCAGCCGGCCGTCGCCGCCGCACTTGTCGCACGGATCGGTAATGACCGACCCCCTGCCCTGACATGTCGGGCAGGTGCGCTCGATCGAGAAGAAGCCCTGCGCCGCCCGAACGCGGCCGACGCCGCCACATGTCGGACAGGAGGACGGCGTGGTGCCGGGACGTGCGCCGCTTCCGGTACAGACGTCGCACTGGATCGTCGTCGGCACCGAAATCTCCGCCGTCTTGCCGCTGAAGGCCTCGGCGAGACTGATCTCCATGTTGTAGCGAAGATCGGACCCGCGCTCACGGCCAGATGTGCCGCCGCCGGACTGGCGGGGTCTGCCCCGGCCGCCCATCATCTCGCCGAAGATGTCGTCGAAGATGTCGGCCATGGAGGAAGAGAAGTCGCCGCGGAAGCCGCCGGCCCCACCACCGCCGCCGCCGTTCTGGAACGCGGCATGGCCGAACCGGTCATAGGCCGATCGCTTCTGCGGGTCTTTCAGGACTTCGTAAGCCTCGCCCAGCTCCTTGAACCGCGCCTCGGCATCGGTATCGCCGGGATTGCGATCGGGGTGATACTTCATGGCGAGCTTGCGAAATGCGCTCTTCAGCCCCTTTTCGTCCACATCGCGGGACACGCCGAGCGTTTCGTAGTAATCGGCCTTCATTCAAACTTCCAAACTGCTTCGACGGACCGAGCGGGGGCAGCCTGTCCGGTCCGTCGACCGGATGTCGCCTCACCGTAATCGTCCGTCCTTCAAGGACCTTCAGCCCGGTGCGTTAAGCACCGAGGCTTCATTCGATTGTTTTTCCGCCGCGCCGGGAAGTTGAAAGTCGGGATCGCTCCGCCTCGCCTCGGAGTTCGACTTCGATCACCCGGATTGGCGTCCGATGTAGGAATGATTTGGCGCCGATACCACAGGGTCTCAAGATTTCATACCGGGAGTTCGAAGCATTCTCGCTCTGCGGAGGTGTTCTCCATGCCGTTTCAGGCGGCGGAACATTTCTTCGAGCTTCCGCGAAAACTTCGGTCAGCCACGCAGTCAGGTGGTCTGCATCGCTCCACTGCGCGGCGTGCCGGCGGGTCGTGGACCGACGATCATCTTCGCCATGGCCGGTTCGAGGACGCGGAAGGAAACCACCGCTACGGCAATTGTCACGATCATCGGAACGATCATGAACGCGTAGAAGCTGATCCAACCCGTCGATTCCAGCCAACGGTCCCAAACAGCGCGAAGGAAGATGAACTCGAAAACCGGATGCCAGATGTAGACGCCGAAGGCTGCGGCGGTCACCGGCATTGCGAAATCGACGACCTGCGTGGACTGAGGGTTCTGGGTTTCGGCCAGAGCGCTCGTCAACAGCGAGAAAATGAGAAGCGCGAAGACGACGTACCACGGCTGAAGCGTCAGCATGGAGAGGACCGCAAGGGCCATGATAAGGATACCGGGCAGCGGCGACCGGAGTTGAAGCCGTTCCGACGCAACGATCCGCGCCAGAAGACCGCCGATCATGAAGTCGCAAAAGGCACGATAGGCTCCGAACGTATCGGCGGAGGTCCAGTGGCCGCTCGGGAAGAAGCCCATGGCGGAGGCAAATTCGAGGATGGCGAGATAGCCGAGGATCACCATCAGAAGGCCGACCAAACCGCGATGACGCAAGGCGACCACGATCACCGGGAACATCGCATAGGAGAAAAACTCCGCGCTCACCGACCATGAGACGTAGTTGAGGGTAAGATCCGGCGTGAAGCCCAAGGCATGGATGCCCAGAAGGTGATAGGGTAGACTTCCGAGATCGAGCGCCCACGGATAGTTGTGTGCGTCAACCGACCAGGCATAAATCGCCGCGCAGACGAAAAAGAGCGTTGTCAGGAGATGCAGCGGGTAGAGCCGCGCAACGCGGCGCCTGAAAAACGAACCGTAATCGGCGAGAGAATTGAGACGGCTTGCGTACCGGCTGGTGATGAAGAAGCCCGAAATCATGAAGAACATGTCGAGGAGCGGCAGAAGCCGGTAAAGATATTCGATTGCAACCTCAGACCCCGCCGGTCCCCAAAAGAGGAAATGGTAGGTCATGATGAGCAGGGCCGCGATGAAGCGCCAACAATCGAACACTCTGAAATACACCGGGATCAGGCCCCCATCTTGCAATGCCGAAGCAACGCGCTCGCGGGTTCGCAAGCTTCGGCCTCAGGTCCGGATCATGCAATTCGTCCTCTAACCTGCAAGCAGATGATTGAAACGCAGTTAAGCCTGGTATTTTAGCGACCGGGAATAATGCCGAAAAGACATAGCCGGGCTCTCAAACTGCCACTCAAACCACAAAGATATACGGCCAAGGGTCTGAGCGCGATCAGCCCTGAAATTCCGGTAGCTCGCTGATCTCGTTTGCCGTCAGGCTTGTGCGCAAACGGCCCAGATCGAGAGAAAGCCGATTGAGCATCAGAACAATCCGCTTTTCGCCGAGGCCAAGAAATCCTCCGACCTCGATGACGACGGCCTGCGGCACGCCATTCTGATCGCCAAGAACCTCCGAAACCTCGCCAATCTCTTCGTTGTCCGATCCAATGACATTCATCTCTGCGACCTGACCCGCCATGAGATTGAGGGCCGGCACCGGGGTTTCCTCGTTGTCGATGGGGACGAGAACCTGCGACGTTGCCGCCGTCTGACGGTCGCCGGCCGGCTGTGTCTGCTGTTCAGCCGCCTGGCCGGCGGCCTCTCCGCTGCCTTGGGAGGCATCCTGGGCAAGGGCGCTGCCGGCAAGGAGGATGACGGCGGAGAACGTGGCGATAAATTTCATGGGGCTTTGGTCTGTTCGTGGCGATTTTCGATGAACGAAAAACGCCAGGTTTCGCTCCACTCAAGTCTGAAAAATAAAGGCAGGGATGAACACTATCGGCCAAAGGCCGACATGATCGCCTCGCGCATGAGACGGACCCGGTTTGCCGTCCGTTTCGACTTTTCGATGGAGTGCGCGACCGCCTTTACGTCGCGATCGATCCCTGCTTTCAAGCCGAGGACGATCGTGCCAACCTCTATTCTGTCGCGCCAGAAGCGGTTCATGACGAAGTGATCCGGCTGGGCGCAGGAATCGGCCCGGCGGATGGTCGGGTCTGCAAGCAGGCTCCGGGTCGCCTCCGCCATGATCTGTTGGCCGGGAGAGGCTTTCGCATAGCGTTCGTCGTAAGCGCTCTTCCATGCATAGACGTCGCCGCCATCGATCAGCATCACGATGCTGGCGATCGCCGCACCATCGAGCCGCAGGGTGAAGATGCGCGCGCGATCCTTTTCGGCGAGCGCATTGAGGGCCTCGCGGGCGAAAGCGGCACGGTAGCGATCGCTGGTCAGCGCACTGCGGGCCTTTCCCTTCCAGCCTGAAGCTTCGAGGATCAGAAAATCCTCAAGGGCAATGCGGAATGCGTTCGGCTCGCGGGCGATCTCGACATTTACTTTGCCAAAACTTTCCAGCCAGCGCCGGCCACGCTTCAGTTCCCGCATGCGCTTGCCGGAAAGGTGGTTCGCGATCATGTGCCGACGGCTACCGCCGGGCGTGAGCGCCGCACGCGAGAACCGGTTGACCACCGTGATCGGCAAATCGAGCTCTTCCGCGCATCGCTGGACAGCCCATGCCATGCCGCCTTCTATCCGTAGGTCCGGAAGGATCAGGACGTCGGGAAAGTCGAGATCGGAGCCTCCGAGCATGGTAACGAGGCTTTTGAGCGTACCGACCGGATCGTCCCCGTCGAGCGGGAGCGTACCGAGTGGCCCGAATGGATGGCTCCAGACGCGGATGGCCTGCTTGCGGGCGAAGCGAC
This sequence comes from Fulvimarina thalattae, assembly GCF_040239565.1. Classification (NCBI taxonomy): domain Bacteria; kingdom Pseudomonadati; phylum Pseudomonadota; class Alphaproteobacteria; order Hyphomicrobiales; family Aurantimonadaceae; genus Fulvimarina; species Fulvimarina thalattae. Next base: position 180,353 of record NZ_JBEHWS010000007.1, on the reverse strand, counting down.
CGATCCGTTCGACAGAAAAGGGCAGAAGCAGACGAAGCCGGCTGCGGTTCTCGTTCTCGTCCCGAATAACCAGAAGGCGGACACGCCGGTCTTCGAGACGCGGCATGGCCGGCACCAGAAAGCGCGGATCGTAGAAGACATTGCGCTCAATCGAGCGCTCAGAGAGATGGATCAGTTCGTCGATCATGCCGAATGCGTGCTTCGGCTCGTAGATCGAAATGCTGCGACCTGGATAGTCGGCACACGCCGACACCTCGACCCGAGGCGTAGGCCGAATGCCGCTTTCGAGGTCGGCAGGCTCGTCGGCCAGTTGTTTCCCGGTGGCGAGATTGATGGCGGACATTCGGCTTGGGCCTCGGTCTGTGCGAACACGTAATCGGATTTGCCGAAAATGCGCACCGAAGCCTTAAAATTTCGCGGACGTCTGCTCCCGCAATATTGTCATACTGCCTTAACGACAGATCGTCAGCCCGAGAATCCGCCTTCCTTCAGATACTCTTTCTCTTCATCAGTGCTGTCGCGCCCGAGTATCCCGTTGCGATGGGGGAAGCGTCCGAAGCGCGCGATGATATCGCGATGATGTTGGGCGTATTCGATATTCTGCTCGGTGCCGACGCGTTTCATCCATTCGATGCACGCCTCCTGATCTTCGAGCTTCTCCGAGTGCATCAGCGGCATCGCAAGGAACTGGTTGATCTCTTCGGAGACGGTTTCATGATCGCCTCGGTTAAGCGCCTGACGGCCGATCTCCCTGGCCTTTTCATCGGTCGCGTAGGCGCGCGGCGTGCCGCGAAACATGTTGCGCGGAAACTGATCGAGCAGAATGACGAGCGCGAGTGCGCCGGTCGGCTCTTCGATCCAGTCGTCGAGATGGCCGTCGGCCGCCCGCTCGTAGATATCCAGAAACCGGTTGCGGATCGTCTCGTCGAAGGCCTCGTCCTTGGAAAACCATTTGTCAGGCCCGGCATTCCACCAGAATTCGACGATCGTATCCGGTGCAACCGTATAAGTGCTCATCGAACGATAGTCCCTTCAGAGTCTCGGGTTCGGGCGTCGCGCCTGATATAGACGGCACGAAGTTGCGGAAAAGGCGGAAGGGCACAGACCCGGCCCATGCGAAATCTCGATCTCACAGGGCTAAAATGCCCGCTGCCCACGCTCAAGGCCCGCAAGGCGTTGAATGGTGCAGTTGCTGGCGAAAGGCTGCGAATCATCGCAGACGATCCGATGGCGGCGATCGATCTGCCGCATTTCGTATCCGGCTCGAGCCACTGTCTGATCGAAAGCGGGCGTGAGGGCAAAACGCTTTGGTTCATCGTCGAGGCCGGAGAAACACCTGTGCCTCCTGACGATCCGTCGGACGACTTCAACTGAACCTCATTCCGGGAACCGCGAGCGGATTGTCCTCGATTGCGGCGCGATCGGGGGCATCAGTGCGAGCTTCACCTGCGAAAGCGGCGAACAGATCGCGGACGCGGTCTTCGTTCAGGTGATCGCCGATAATGACGAGGCGCGACTGGCGGGTGGCGTCTTTCCGCCAGGCAGGAAGTCGCGCTGGCGGATGCAGGTATCCGCGAACACCGTGAAGCACCAGCGGACGATCGGGATATTCCTGCGTCAGGACTACGCCCTTCATGCGCAGGATCTTGCCGCCCTCGAAGCTCCCGAGCATTTCGAGAAATGCAAAAACCGCGTGTTCCGGTATCGGCGCGTCGTGGACGAGCGCCATCGAGCGGACGGATCCGTGCCGGTGGTGGCTGTGATGGTGATGCGGTTCTCCGGCATGATCGTGGCCCAGCCAGTCAGCCGGATCACCCAGTGTTCCGTCCATCTTTGACAAGCCGCAATCGAGGATATGTTCGGCGAGCGTCGCGGCCTCACCCGATACGACGATGTCGGCATGGCCGTTCACATTGCGGATTGCGCTACGAAGCGTCTCGCCGTTCCCGGACACGAGATCGGATTTGGTGAGAAGGATGCGATCGGCGACGGCGAGCTGGCGAGCCGCTTCGACCTGATCGAAAAGGTTCGTTTCTCCGTTCACGGCATCGACGACGCAGACGACGGCATCGAGGGCATAGGCGCTGGCGAGCATTGGATGGGTCATGATCGCAGCGAGGATGGGCGTCGGATCGGCAAGCCCGGTCGTCTCGACGATAACGCGGGCGAGCGGCCGCCCTTCCCTCTCCCGTTCGGCTAGACGTTCGAGCGTCTCGACCAATTCGCCACGCACCGAACAGCACAGACAACCGTCCGAAAGCTCGATCAGCCCATCGCTGACCTCTGCTTCCACCAGCATCTGATCGATGCCGACCTCTCCGAATTCGTTGACGACGACCGCCGTATCCGTGACGGACGGCTCGCTCAGTAGACGGTTGAGCACGGTGGTTTTCCCCGCACCGAGAAATCCGGTGAGAAGCGTCAGGCGGATCGGGGTGCGGCTTCGGGGCGCCGACGGCGGGGATTCGGTCATCCCCGAGAGATGGGCGCGTCGGCCGACATGGACAAGCGCTTCAGATTGTCGGCAGGCATCTAAGCACCGGAACCCGAAGCTTAGCCCGGCTCAGCGCGAAACAAATTGTGGAACCGGCATGTCCGGCGCGCGCTCGCCTTCGATCTCCACGGACGCCGTGACCTCTTCCTGAGTGGCTTTGTCGGCTGGATCGGTTCGATCGCCCGCTTCGACCTCGTTGCCCGGCTCGTCGACGCTCTCACGCAGTACAGCGGCTGCGAGAAGGTTCTCTGCGTCCTGTGGCTGAGGCGGACGGAAGTGCGGCAGCGGAATGCCATAATTCTCGATAAGCGAGATACCCGCCTCGAAGTGTTCGCCGGCGGCGGCACCGCCAAGCGACACGCGGATCGCCTTCGGCGAACGGCCCATGTCGTGCAGCAGCGGCGAACCGTAGACGGTGCTCCGGTCGTTGCGGTCCTTGACGCGGTCATTGGCGCGTGCCGTGCGACCTTCACCGGAGCAGATATAACTGGAAACATCGAGCGTTTCCGTTTCATCGCCCACGATCGGCAGTTCCTTCACGGTCTTGTAGTCCGCGTCCGGGTCGGCCTTGAAAGCGGCATCGTAGAGTTCGGCCGAAAGGGTCTCACGCTCGATCGTGCCGTTCGCGCCAAGAACGACGCCAATCAGGGTGCGGTCGTCGCGCGTCACAGCCGAGACGAGGTTGAAGCCACCGGCGCAGATATAACCGGTCTTCATCCCTTCAGCACCGTCGAAGCGGCCCAACAGCTTGTTGCCGTTCTTCATGAGCTTGCCGTTGAAGACGACGGCTTCGGTGCCGAACCAGTCCTTGTATTCCGGGAATTCCTCGCGGATCGTCATTGCCAGGATTGCCAGATCCTTCGCGCTCGAATGCTGCCCTTCGCCCGGCAGGCCATGGGCGTTTATGAACCGCGTATCGCGCATCCCGATGAGACCGGCGGTCCGGTTCATCATCGCGACGAAGGTCTCGTTCGAACCGTGGCCAAGTGTCTGGCCGACGGCCGTTGCAAGATCGTTCGCCGATTTGACAAGCATCGTGCGGACTGCCTCGTCGAGACGCATGACCGATCCCGGCGGGACACCAAGCTTCGACGGCGCCTCGTTGGCAGCCTGACGCGTCATGACGACTGGCGTATCCCAGCCTATCGATCCGACCTTCACAGCCTTCAAAGCGAGGTAGGCGGTCATCAGTTTCGTGGTGGAGGCTGGATAACGCCGCTCGGTTGCGTTCGACTGAGAGAGAACCTTGCCGGTCTTCAGATCGACGACGATTGATGCGAGCGAATTCTTCGCATCCTCGGGCTTTTCGTCTTCGGCTTTTTCCGCCGTCTCCTCGACTTGTGCCGAGGCCTCTTCGTCATCGGTCTGGGCGAAGGACTGAGCCGTCCCGCCAAACGTCATCAGGCTCACCGACAGAAGAGCCGCGAGAAGAGTCTTCGATGCTGAAAAGAGCGATGCGTTCAACCGAGAACCCCATTGCTTATGAGCCCGTCTCCGGGCTCGCCTCGGGCGATGCCTGCAACAGCGCCACACATATCCGTGATCTGCGATGATTGGTCGTTAATTTACCGATGTGACGCAAGAATGGCACAGACGGGAAGACATTGCCAAAAGGTTCACATATTTCCCTTCTCACCAGATTAATATCGCTGACCGAAATCGAGGCTCCATGCCCGTCAACAACCGCATCGCCGACAGCGCAGCCGAATTTGCCGAATGGCGCCGGCATCTGCATCGAAATCCCGAACTTCTCTACGACGTGCATGACACTGCCGCCTTTGTCAGTGAAAAGCTGAAGGCTTTCGGCTGCGATGTCGTGGAAACCGGTATCGGGCGCACCGGGATCGTCGGTCTGATCCATGGTCGAAATGGCTCCGGCGGTCCGATGATCGGACTAAGGGCCGACATGGACGCGCTTCCGATCGTGGAAGAATCCGGCGTCGAACACGCGTCCAGTCGAGCCGGACTGATGCATGCCTGCGGGCATGACGGACATATGACGATGCTTCTCGCGGCCGCGAGAAGCCTTTGTGAGACGCGCCATTTCGACGGCACGGTCGCAGTGGTGTTCCAACCGGCAGAGGAAGGAGGCGCCGGCGGCAAGGCGATGGTCGAGGACGGGCTCTTCGAGCGGTTTCCGATCTCGCAGATCTATGGAATGCACAATCTGCCCGGCCTGCCCGTCGGCCAGTTCGCCATGTGTCCGGGGCCAATCATGGCCGCGGTCGACATCTTCAAGGTGAAAGTCCAAGGCCGCGGCGGACACGCGGCCCTACCGCACGGGACGGTCGATCCCATCGTCGCCGCAAGCGCCATCGTACAGAGCCTCCAGTCTATCGTGTCGCGCAATCTCGATCCGCTGCGCAGCATGGTCGTCTCGGTGACGGAATTCCACGCCGGTTATGCGCACAACGTCATCCCCGACGTGGCGCTCTTCTCCGGCACCGTTCGTTGCCTCCTGCCCGAACTTCGAGGCTATGCGGAAGAGCGAATCCGCTCGCTCTCCGAGAGCATCGCGACGGGCTTCGGCGCGACTGCAGAGGTCGAATGGCGCAAGGGTTATCCGCCGACCGTCAACAATGCCGACGAGGCCGCGTTCTGCGCCGAGATCGCTTCGGAAATCGTCGGTGCATCCCATGTCGACGGCGACACCAAGCCGCTGATGGCAGGCGAGGATTTCGCTTACATGCTGGAAGAAAGACCCGGCGCCTATGTTTTCGTCGGAAATGGTGACAGCGCCGGACTCCACAACTCCAAGTATGATTTCAGTGACGAAGCCATTGTCTACGGTGCAAGCTATTGGATCGCCTTGGCGGAACAAACACTGGCACGGGCTCAATCAGCATGAGCTTGCAACATATCGCGATGATTTTGCTGAAGGAAAAAGATAATGGAGACCCGATCGCATTTTCCGCAAGAAGCACCTACCCAATACTCAAGCTTGTATCGGAATATTGTTTTCAAGAGAAGATCCTGGAGCAAGGGCAGGCCAATCATTCAAACCCTTCCGCCACGACCTAGCAGCACTGACAGGAACGGATCGCAGTCTTTTTAAAGAGTATTGTAGGAAAAGATTTTTTTGGCAGAATTTACAATGATTTATGCTTCGCCTGCCTGAAGTGTTCGACTGCGAACATTGTCTTTCCGGAATTTGTGGTCCAAGAATGAGTCTCGAAACTCCTCGTGGCGATCGATTGTGGCCCGTGGAGCGCGTTATCAATGAGCGCGCCCGTTGGTCGCTGACAGTCACAACTCCTCGCGGGGGTCTGGAAAGACGGAATGAATGCACTCGACCGAGCGCTGATCAAACGGCTCGATCTCGTCGCGACACTGAACGAAGACGACCGAGAAGCACTGCGCGCGCTCCCTCTTATAGGCAAAACGGTTCAGGCCGGCACTGACATCGCCTCACATGGGGAGGAGATCAATCACTGCTGCCTTCTGGTCGACGGTTTCACCCATCGCTATCGCACCATGCGCGGCGGCAAGCGCCAGATCATCGCCTTTCATGTTTCGGGCGACATTCCGGACCTTCACAGCCTGAAATTCAATACCCTCGACCACAGTCTTGCGGCGACGGTGCGGTGCGATATTGGTCTCATTCCGCATGAAGCGATCTGGAATCTGTGCATGGAGCGTCCGAACATCGCGTCGGCTCTCTGGCGAGAAACGCTCATCGACGGCTCGATCTTCCGGCAATGGATCGTGTCGCTTGGCCGGATGTCGGGCGTGCAGCGAACCGCACATCTCCTGTGCGAACTCCTCATGCGCATGCAGGCCATGGGGCTCATGGACGGACGGAGATATCACCTTCCCGTGACGCAGAACGAATTGGCCGACGCTTTGGGTCTGACGGTGGTCACCGTGAATCGAACTCTTCAGACCCTCAAACAAAAGGGTCTCATCGATCGCGATCGATCCTGGCTGACGATCAAGAACTGGGCGGGGCTGTCCGACATTGCGGAATTCGACCCCGGTTATCTGCATTTCCGCACCCATCCGATGATGATGTCGGCTTCCAGCAACATGGATGGAGCCCCGCTTACGCAAGCGGCTCAGTAATTTCCGTCAACCCATGAACTGACCGCCGTTCACCTCGACGATCTGCCCCGTGATGTAACCGGACAGTTCCGGTGCGCTGAGGAAGACATAGGCCGGCGCACAGTCGTCTGCCTCACCGAGTCGCGCTAGCGGGATTGAGGCAGCGGTCTTTTCCAGCTTTTCTTTCGACGAATAGCGGCGGTGAAAATCCGTCATGATCGTGCCCGGCGAGACGGCATTGACCCTGATGCGGTCGGGCGCAAGCTCACGGGCGAGAGCCCGCGTCCAGGTCGAGATGAAGGCTTTCGAGGCCGAATAGAGCGAGGAGCCGGGCGACCCGCCCACAGTCGCCGAAATCGACGATGTATTGACGATCGCGGCACCCTCCGCCTGCTTCAGCGGACCGAGAAGGGCCGTGGTCAGTTCCACGACCGAACGAACATTGAGATCGACCACCCGGTCGTATTCCGCTCGGGTCACACTCTCGGCCTTGAAGCGCCCTTCCATCGTTCCGGCATTGTTGACCAGCGCATGGATGGGACCGCCGGCCTCCGCCGCGATCTGGCCTGCAAGGTTCGCCCCGGAGCCCGGCTCGGAGAGGTCGGCAGTCAACAGCGAAAGCCCCTCTCGTTCATTGGGCGATATTCTCTTCAGAAGATCGGTCTCGGCATGTTCGAGGGAACGTCCGGCATGGGCGATCACTCGTGCCCCGCAGGCCAGAAACGACGCCGCGACGGCCGCTCCGATTCCACGCCCCGCGCCGGTTACCACGACGGTCTTGCCCCGAAAGAGGGTATCACTGAATCCGAGAGACACGCTGTGGCCCTTGCTGGTTCGATTGCTTCCCCCGCCAGAGCGCCGAGCGTCCGCCAACCAAACCGGAGACCAGCGCTTCGACCGCCAGAAGCAGCCAGGAGAGGATGATCATGCCACCACCGAGCGGCGCGGCACCTTGGAAGAGACGGTTGCCGAGCCAGATGCGTGCGGCAAGGTCGCCAGCGAAGAGTGCAAGGCCAACGGTCATCCCCAGCGCGATCAGGCCGATCAGACGCGGTGCTCGATCCGCCATGATCGAAAGAGCCAGAAGCACCGGCGCATGGGCAAGCAGGATGCCCGCGGCGGGAACCGCCAACGCCTGATCCGCCGTGCCGTGCGAAGCGTAGGCCGCGAAAGCAACGCCGCTCGCCCCGACGAGTGCGCCGAGAAATTGAACCGTGGCTCGGGCCGCGCGTCTCACTTCTTCCTCAGATCGCTCCATTTCGGAGCCGCCGATCGCCGGTCGCGTCGCCAGGCCGGCTCCGTCGCCTTGCCGACAAAGAATTCTTCCTGAGCACGTCCCCGCGCGATGCTCTCGCCGGCCTTCGGTTTCACCTTCGGCATCTCATCGAGGACCGAGCCCGGCCACAACGAATAGCCGACGGTGTAGGATGCCTTGGCGAGGAGATGAGCGGAGATCGGCGCCGTCAGCAGGAAGAAGACAATCGCGGCGATGGCGCGGAGGCTCTCCGGCAGGGACTCCGAATTCAGCGCCAGTGCCAACAGGAGAAGGCCTGCCCCGACCGATCCAGCCTTCGACGCAGAGTGCATTCGCGTGTAGAGATCGGGAAGCCGAACAAGGCCAAGCGCAGCCAGCGCGATGAAGAGCGAGCCGGCAACGATAAGCAAGCCTTCGAGTACGTAATAAAAAGCCGTCACGAGCTCGCCTCCTCTTCCGAACCGTCGGACGCCTCGCCCTGCGGATCGCGGAACGGCAGAGACTCTGGACTATCCTCATCGCCGCTCTGTCCGCGTGCGAGGATGAAGCGCGAGAAGGCGATGGTCGCGAGAAAGCCCACAAGTCCGAGCGCGATGGCGATGTCCACGTAGAGCGTGAAGCCTGTATTGATACCAATGAGTGCGATGAAACCGATCGAAACGCTGGTCAGCATGTCGAGGCCGAGCACCCTGTCCGGCAACGTCGGACCAATGATGATCCGCACGGTCGTCAGCAGGAAGGAAAGCCCCATCAATACAAGACCGAAATCGATCGCATATTCATAGAACTGGCTGGCATAGTCCTCGATCATTATCGGAATGCCTCCAGAATCATGCGTTCGAAACCGGTCGCGATATCGCGGCGGTTGGCTTCGGGATCGGAGCAGTCGATGGCGTGCACATAAAGGGTCGATCGGTCCTCGGAGACGTCGACCGAGAGCGTACCCGGCGTTAGCGTGATCATGTTGGCGAGCAGCGTGATCTCGAAGTCCCGATCGGCTCTCAGATGGTAGGCGAAGATGCCGGGTTTGAGGTTCATCTTCGGCTTCAGCACAAGGGTCGCGACACGCCAAGCGGACTTCAGAAGTTCCAGCAGAAAAAACAGGAACAGCTTGGTGATCAGAAAGCCGCGCTGCATGTATCCTGCACCGCCCACCTGCTCGCGGATGAGATAGAGCGCGCAGGCACCGAGGACGAAACCGAACAGCAGGTTAAGCAGCGTGAAAGAGCCGGTGACGACGACCCAGACCAACGCCAATACGAGGTTGATGAGATAGAGCGTCATGGAGCGTCTCCGAACACCGACGAGATGTATCCGCTCGGATCGATCACGCCGGCCGCGGCGCCATCGGTCAGATCGAAGAGCCATTGCGGCCAGACGCCCACGATCACGATGAAGGCGGTGAGCGCAAAGAGTGGGATCGCCGAGAGCGCGCGGTCGGGGCCGGCCGCGAGGAACTTCTCTTCGATGATGCCCTTACGCTCCGCCTCCGTTTCAGCCGCGACGGCCGCCGGAAGCGGGCGCCAGAAGCCGAGCGCGAAGACGCGCGCGCTGGCAATCGTCAACAGGAAACCGGAGACGAGAACCATGGCCGCGAGCCAGGGCAGATCGCCCGAGATCGAGGCACGGACCAGCGCGACCTTGGGCCAGAAGCCGGAAAACGGCGGCAGGCCGGATACCGCAAAGAGCAGGATCAACATGACCGCGGCAAAGAGCGGATTATGCCGCCAGAGACCGCCCATTTCTCGAAGCGAGGACGTGCCGGTCAGATGCGCCGCAACTCCGGCGGCAAGATAGAGCGCAGTCATCACGACGATCGAATGGAGCGCATAGAAGATGGCGCCCGACAGCCCGATCGAGAGCGAACTCGAAGCAATATCACCGTCCGGCACAGGCATTGCGAGCGCGACGAAGATCGTGCCGATACCGGCGACAACCATGTAGTTGAGGAGGCGGCGAAGATCGCTCTGAGCCAGAGCACCGAGACCGCCGACGAGCATCGTGAGCGCGGCAACCCAGGCGATGATCGTGCTGAGTTCGGCCCGCTCGGGCGGGAAGAGCATCAGGTTGATGCGGATCGCCGCGTAGACGCCGACCTTGGTCAGAAGGCCCGCGAAGAGGGCTGACACCACGAAGCGGGGGGTGTGATACGAGGCCGGGAGCCAGAAATTGAGCGGGAAGGCCGCCGCCTTCATGGCGAAGGACATGAAATAGAGAGCGGCAAGCGTAAAGAGCATCGCCGTCTTGTCCGTATCCGCGGCCTTTTCCGCTATGTCAGCCATGTTGAGTGTGCCGAAGATACCATAAAGGTAACCGGTCGCGATCAGGAAGAAGGTCGTTCCGACGAGATTGAGGAAGCAGTATTTCGTCGCCCCGTCGAGCTGCTCGTGTTCGGAGCCCAGGATCAGCAATCCGAAGGAGCCGATGAGGAAGACCTCGAACCAGACATAGAGGTTGAAGATGTCTCCCGTGACGAACGAGCCTGAGACGCCACCCATCATGATGAAAAGCAGCGGAAAGAAGCCGTAGCGCCGTTCCACCTTGGAAATGCTCGCAACCGAATAGATGCCGCAACAGAGGGCGGCGAATCCGGACGCCGAAAGGAAGAGTGCCCCCATGAGATCGGCCGTGAAGGCAATGCCGAAGGGCGGCAGCCAACCGCCCATCATCATCGTCACCGTTCCCTGCGTCGCAACCCGGTAAAGCAATAAGAGATCGACCAGGAAAAGGATGACAAGTCCCGGAAGTGCGATCAGCGGGTGCCAGCGGATGTTCTTGCGCAGCATCAGCAACGCGGCACCGAAGATGAAGCAGATCACGACCGGCAGCACCACCGAATAGTCGATCAGCGGCACCGAGCCCTGTGTCATCGCTTCGGCCTTGAGGGCCTCGAGGGAGGAATCAGCGGCCATGGTCGTCAGTAACCGAGGGGCGGTAGCCCCTCGTCCTCGGGTTCGGCGACGCGCATTTCGTCGGTGTCATCCGTGTTGAGATCCTGGAACGCCCGGTAGGACAGGACGAGAAGGAAGGCGAAGAACGAGAAGGAGATGACGATCGCCGTCAGGATCAGGGCTTGCGGCAATGGATTCGCAATCACCTCGGTCGGCACTTCCGTGCCCTCCGGAATGATCGGCGGGACGATCGACTGGATGCGGCCGTTGGTAAAGATCAGGAGGTTTACCGAATTGCCGAGCAGCACCACACCGAGCAGCATGCGGATGATGTGCTTGGAGAGAATCAGATAGACCGTCACCGCGAACATCGCCGCGACGACGAAGCAAAGCGCGATTTCCATCAGTCGGTCTCTCTTTCTTCGAGGGCAAGCGCGATCGAGGAGATCGCTCCGACGACGACGAGATAGACCCCGATATCGAAGAAGAGCGGCGTCGAAAGCGGAACTTCCGTTCCGAGGAATTTTGGGAAAACCCAGAGGCCGGTCAGGAATTCCGTGTCGGCGATCAGCGAGGCGCAACCGGCGAGGACCGCGAGCATAAGGCCGGCCGCGGCAATCCCCATTGGATGGAAGTGCAGCGCACGGCGCACTGGCGCGACACCGCAGGCGATGCCGTAAATCGCGAAGGCCGAGGCGGCAATGAGGCCGCCGATAAAGCCGCCTCCCGGTTCGTTATGACCGCGCAGGAGAACGAAGATCGAAAACAGCACCATCAGGCTGGTGAGATAAGGCGCCGTGAAGCGGAAGATGATGGTTTTCATGGCGTTGCCTCCATCGGATCGACCGTTCGTTTGCCATATCGGCCGACCCGAATGCGGATCAGAGCGAGCACCGCGAGCCCGGCTGTCATGACGACCGCGATCTCGCCCATCGTATCAATTCCGCGGAAGTCGACGAGAATGACGTTCACGATGTTCCTGCCGTGGGCGATGGCATAGCTGTAGCGCTCGAAGAAGTCCGACAAACTGCGATCGAACTCGCTCTGGACAACCGCAAGCAGAAAGAGGCCGAAGCCGATACCGGCGAGAACGCCGATCGTGGCATCAGGCAGTTTCTGGGCAAGCGGACGATGGTCGCCCGGCGAAAGCTTCAGCCGGGTCATGACGAGAGCAAGGATGACGACCGACAGCGTCTCCACCATGAACTGGGTGAAGGCCAGATCCGGCGCGCCCTGCAGCATGAAGATGAAGGCGACAGCGTAACCCTGGATGCCGAGCGAGACGATGGCCTGAAGCCGGTTTTTGGAAACGACGACGGCCAGAATACCAAAGACGATCAGGCCGAGAATGATCCACTCATAGGGCTGAAGATCGGGAATTGCCGGAACGCTCGGGAAGCCGCCCGCCCACCACATCGAACCGAAGAGGGCGATGACCAGAACGATCATCACCGTGGTCATATAGTAGTCGAGGCGGCCGGGCTGCACGATACGCGTTACGAAGAACGACATGCGGACAAGCCCACGCATCGCCTGATCGAAGCCGTGATCCGGGCCCCAGCCGACGGCGGCGAGGAACGCTGCGAGCTTGGCTCGTATCCGGGTCGAGGCGAGATAGATGATCACGCCAAGAACGATTGTGAGGCAGGACAGCGCAAAGGCGAGATTGAGATGGGGCACCCAGCCGATCTCGATCTCCAGCGGCTCACCATAAGAGGCACTCGCCATCGGCATGGAAAAGAGCTCGTGATAGACGCCGTAATAGAGCGCTCCGACGAGGGACAGCACTCCGAGCACCAGAGGCCCGAGCCAGACCCTGAGCCCGCTCTCGTGGGGATGGTCGATATGCTGCGGCTTAGTGCCGACGAAGGGCTGAAGCCCGACGATGAAGGCAGCGGCGAACATCAGGGCATTGCCGGCAATCGCCGCGATCAAAAGGGCTATATGATAGAAATCGCCGTATTCGAGCGCATGATAGATCTCCTCCTTGGCGAGAAAGCCGACAAAGGGCGTCATGCCGCCCATGGAAAGTGCGCAAAGGATCGCGGCCACGAAGGTAAGCGGCATGTGGCGGCCAAGTCCGCCAAGGCGATCGATCTCGCGGGTGTGAGCGCTATGGTCGACCGAGCCGGCGACCATGAAGAGCCCGCCTTTGAAGAGCGAATGGGCGATCAGATAGAGCACCGCCGCAATGATCGCGGTCTCGGACGAAACCCCGATCAGCATGACGAGCAAACCGAGCGAAGCGAGCGTGGTATAGGCGAGCGTGATCTTGATATCGGTCGCGCGCACCGCGAGCAGCGCGCCGGCGACGAGGGTTATGGAGCCAAAGATCGGCAGGATCGTCATCCAGAGCATCGTCTCGCCAAGCGCCGGATGGAGCCTCAGCAGCAGGTAGACGCCAGCTTTCACCATGGTGGCGGAATGCAGATAGGCCGAGACAGGCGTCGGCGCTTCCATCGCGTTCGGCAGCCAGACGTGGAATGGCATCTGCGCCGACTTCGTGAAGGCGCCGCAAAGAACGAGGATCAGGATCGCGAGATAATACGGGCTCTCGCGGAGCATGTCGCCAGCTTCGAGAATATCGCTGAGCGATGTGAGGCCATGGAATTCGCGAATCGCGATGAGGCCGGCGAGCAGGGCGAGACCGCCTCCGCCGGTGATGACAAGCGCCTGAACAGCGCCACGCCGCGCACGCTCGCGGGTATGGTCGAACCCGATCAGCAGGAAGGAGGTGATCGAGGTGAGTTCCCAGTAGACGAACAGGGTGATGAGGTCGTCGGCGACGACGAGACCCAGCATCGAGCCCATGAACATCAGCATGAAGGAATAGAACCGCCCCTGGTCCTTGTGCCCCTTCATGTAGCCGCCAGCATAGAGGATGATGAAAGTTCCGATGCCGGTGATCAGCAGCGCGAACACCATCGACAGGCCGTCCAGCCGGAAGGAGAAGGCGATGTCGAAGCTCGGAATCCACTCGAAGCCCCAGCGATAAACCGTGCCCTCGGCCACCTCGAAGATGCCGCGCAGAAAGATCACGAAGGCTGCGGCCGGTGCCAGCGCCAGAAGCCAGGTGGAATGGGATTTGAGAACGGAGGTGAGAAGCGGGGCGATGGCTGCGGCGAGGAAAGGCAGGATCAGCGCCACATAGCCGAAATCGGAGACGAAACCGTTCAATTCGTCCATCAGCGCCTCATCCCTCCTTGGTCTCGCACCCGGTCACCCGAACGCATCGATCCCTTTCTTCATAGAAACCGCGTCCGCTCGGGGCAAGCCATAGTGGCCGCGAAAGCGCACTCAGCTCGCCCCGAGCGATAACATCTGTTCACGAGTCCGTAGGCGCCGAACTGGCCGCAGTTTTGCACGGGCGGCCCGATCGGCTATCGTGAAACCTCCGTGCTTTCGGCGGCGCGGTCGCGCTGCCGGCTTCAAGACATCCCGTAAAAGTCCCGAGCGAGTTGAATGCCCGTTGACCTTCCCAGCCCACCCACGGCCGAACGCCTGATCGAGCGCGATACACGCCATGGTATTGAAAGATCGGATGAATATGCCTGGTTGAGGGCACCCAACTGGCAAGATGTCTTCAAGGATACGAGCGTTCTCAATCCGGCCATCCGCAAGCATCTCGAGGCGGAAAACGCCTATGCAGAAGCGGTTATGGGCGACACGAAGGAGCTGCGTGAAACGCTGATCGCGGAGCTGCGAGGCCGCATCAAGGAGGACGATTCGTCCGTTCCGGCGCCCGATGGCGATTTCTCCTACGGCGTAGCCTACGAAGCCGGGGCCGAATATCCACGATTCGTGCGCTACCGGCGTGGCGAAGAGACTTCGAGCGAGCCGCATATCCTCGTCGACGGACCGAAAGAAGCCGCCGAGAAGCCCTATTTCTCGCTTGGCGGCGTCAGCCATTCGCCAGACCATTCGATGCTGGCGTGGTCCTATGACGACAAGGGATCGGAATATTATCTCCTCGCCATTCGAGATGCCGAGACCGGCGAGAATACGGGCACGGTGATCCACGATACGAGTGGCGGGGCGGCCTGGGCCTCCAATTCGCGCGGCTTCTTCTATACGCGCCTCGACAAGAATCACCGGCCCAGCAAGGTCTACTACCACGCCCTCGGCACGGAGCCGGACGACGATCAGCTGATCTACGAGGAAACCGACACAGGCTTCTTTATGGGCGTCGGCAACAGCCAGTCCGGCCGTCTCGTACTGATCGACATCCACGATCACGAGACTTCCGAGTGCTGGATGATCCCAGGCTCCAATCCGGCGGCCGAGCCGAGGCTGATCGCCGAGCGCGAGACCGGCGTCGAATACGATGTGGACGAAGGCGAGAACTGCCTCTACATCCGCACCAATGCTGACGGCGCCCGCGACTTCAAGATCGTCACGACGCCGATGGACGCGCCCGAAAGATCCGCCTGGCAGGATGTCGTGCCGCATGAGGACGGACGTCTGATCCTCAACCATTTTGCGTTGAAACGGCATCTCGTCTGGCTTGAGCGGCGCGACGGTCTGCCGCGCATCGTCATCAAGAAATTCAACTCGAACGACGATCCGACCGACGGGCCGGAGCATTCGATAGCCTTCGACGAAGAGGCCTATTCGCTGGGTCTGATCGGCACCTACGAATACGACACCGACATTATTCGGTTCTCCTACTCCTCCATGACGACGCCGGCCCAGACCTTCGAGTACAATGTCGAGACCCGCGAGCGAACGCTGCTCAAGACCCAGGAAGTGCCCTCCGGCCATAACCCGGACGATTACGTGGCGCGGCGAATTTTCGCACCCGCGAAAGACGGTGAGATGGTCCCGGTCTCGCTGGTCCATCACAAGGATACCCCGACGGATGGTTCGGCGCCATGCCTGCTCTACGGCTACGGGTCCTACGGCATGTCGATCCCGGCGTCTTTCAACACCAACATCCTGTCGCTCGTTGATCGCGGCTTCGTCCACGCCATCGCCCATATCCGTGGCGGCAAGGACAAAGGCTTTGCCTGGTACGAGGCCGGCCGGCGCCAGAACAAGGCAAACACCTTCACCGATTTCATTGCCGCCGCCGATCACCTTGCGGCGGAGAAGTTCACCAGCAAGGGCCAGATCGTCGCCCACGGCGGTTCGGCTGGCGGCATGCTGATGGGCACAGTCGCGAACATGGCGCCGGCAACCTTCGGCGCGATCGTCGCGGTCGTTCCGTTCGTCGACGTGCTCAACACGATGCTCGACGACACGCTGCCCCTGACTCCGCCGGAATGGCCCGAATGGGGCAATCCGATCCTCTCAGGCGAGGACTATCAGGTGATTGCGTCCTACAGCCCTTACGACAACGTGACGGAGCAGGCCTATCCGCCGATTTTGGCGCTGGCCGGCCTCACCGATCCGCGCGTCACCTATTGGGAGCCGGCGAAATGGGTCGCGCGGCTGCGGGCGACGAAGACCGACGACAACCCCATAATCCTGCGTACCAATATGGACTCAGGACACGGAGGCGCTTCCGGCCGCTTCAGCAAGCTCGAAGAGGTCGCCTATATCTACGCCTTCGCGCTGAAGATGACGGGAACGATCTAGTCCCAGAAGACGGTTTTTGCCGCATCCCTCCCCCGTGCCGCCAGACCGCCTAACCGAAAGGTGGGCGGTCTTCGTCCGTGGCACCGGAGGATAATGAAAGACTCCGATGTCCACGACGACCGCTGAGAGCGAAGAAAGCCTGGAAGCAGACCCACGTCGCTGGATCATCCTCGCCGTGCTGCTTCTGGCTGGCTTCATGAATCTCGTCGACGTGACCATCGTTAACGTCGCGATCCCCAGCCTGACGGCCGATCTTGATGCGTCGAGTTCCGAGATCGAATGGGTGGTCGCCGCCTATATCCTCTCCTTCGCGCTTGGACTTCTGCCATTCGGCCGGCTCGGCGACATCGTTGGCCGCAAGCGGATGTTTCTCATCGGGATTTCCGGCTTCACCATCGGCTCGGCCCTGTGCGGCCTCGCGCCCACCGTCGGCCTCCTGATCGCGGCGCGCTTCGTTCAGGGCCTGTCGAGCGCGATGATGATGCCGCAGGTTCTCGCCCTCGTTCAGGTGACGTTTTCGCGCGAGGAGCGTGGCTTCGCCTTTTCGCTTTTCGGGGTGACCGCCGGCATGGCAGCGGTGACGGGGCCGCTCGCCGGCGGCGCTCTGATCGCCGCCGACTTCTATGGCCTCGAATGGCGGCCGATCTTCCTCGTCAACATTCCGATCGGTCTATTCGCCCTGGTCATGGGCTGGCGGCTGATCCCTTGGACAAAGCGTGGCGACTACGAGCCGGTGGATTTCGGCGGCGTGGCGCTTGCCGCCCTCACCGTCTTCACGGTGGTCTTTCCGCTGGTCGAGGGCCGCGAATTCGGCTGGCCATGGTGGTGCTTCGCAATGATGGCACTCACCGTGCCGCTCGCCGCCGGTTTCGTGAAATGGGAGGCAAGGCGCGCGCGGCGGCAAGAGACGCAACTCCTTCCGGTCAGCCTTCTGACCAACCGCCATTTCCTGCTCGGTCTCACGATGACCGCGACATTGTTCGCCGGCATCCCGGGCTTCTTCTTCGTGATCGCAATCTTTCTGCAGATCGGCTACGGCTTCACGCCGCTGGAGTCCGGTCTCACGACGACGCCGTTCTCCGTCGGCGTCTTCATCGCCTCCCTCGTCTCCGGCCGCTTCGGATCGACCTACGCGAAGGCGCGGCTTATGGTGGGACCATTGATCTTGGCGGGCGGCATGGGATCGCTTCTCTATGTGGTCTTCGGCGTCACCGAGACCGTCGATCACTGGGCCTTCCTCCCGCCGCTGGTACTCGCCGGCCTCGGCATGGGCATCACCGTCGCGCCGCTCTTTGCGACGATCCTGACCGTCGTCGAGAACCGCGATGCCGGGTCTGGGTCCGGTGCGTTGCAGACCTTCCAACAGATCGGTGGCGCGCTCGGAGTCGCTGTGCTCGGCCAGATATTCTTCGGGGTCCTTGCCGGCGCGTCATCCCCCGAGGCTTACAAAGCGAGCTTCGAGGCTGCCCTCAGTCTCCAGATTGCGCTGTTCCTCACGCTGGCTTTTCTCGCAAGCCGGTTGCCGGCGGGTGTCGAGCAATGACAATGCACTCTGAAACAGACACTCGGTATCCTGCCTCCCTTGCATGCCTCGACTTCCGCGGTGTGTTCGTCTTGGGTCCAGCTATTCTTCACCGCCAATCGGTGGCACGGCCTTGAGATATGCGGCGATCGCCTCTCGATCCTCGGCTGGAAGTTCGGCGAGGTTTTCCTGCACATCGACCATGGAGCCGCCAACGGAATCGAAGTCCGGCGTGAAGCCGCTTTCGAAATAGTAGGCAATATCGGGTTCCGACCATGAACCGATGCCTTCATCAGACGGCGTAATGTTGGGGATTCGTCCGTCGCCGTCCGGGTTCGGGCCACCGGCGAGCCATTCGCTTTCGATCAGGCCTCCAGCGCCCGCAAGCGAGCGCGGCGTATGGCATTGGCCGCAATGGCCGAATGCTTCAACGAGATAACGTCCGCGTTCGGCGACCTCGCCTGCGCCGTCGGGTAGCGCGACGATTGGTTCGGATGGATCGTCGAGGAAGGCAAGCTTCCAGGCACCGATGCCGCGGCGGATGTTGAACGGAAACGGTATGTCATTTTCCGGCGCGGCTTCTGTAACTGCCGGAAGCGTTTGCATGAACGCCCAGAGATCGGTCAGATCCTGATCCGACATGCGCGCATAGGAGGAATAGGGAAAAGCCGGATAGTAGTGCGCCCCCTCTGGAGAGACGCCGCGCTTCACCGCATTGGCGAAGTCGGCAAAGCTCCAGCTTCCGATCCCCACATCAGGATCAGGGGAAATATTCGGTCCGTGGAAGGTGCCGAAATCGGATTCAATCGGATCGCCGCCGCCAAGGCGGAGCTTGTCTTCGCCTTCCGCGTCTCCATCCGCATGACAGGACGCGCAGCCCCCGGCCCAGAAGACACGTTCGCCGCGCCCGGCATCACCGGTTTCGGGATCGGGCAATGAAGCCGCATCGAGACGGGTTGGTGTGGTCAGAAGCCAGCCAGCACCGAGCACGACGACGAAGACGACAAGAACGGCGATGAGCGCACGCTTCATGAGATCGGCGAATAGTCCTGATCACGCGGGAGACTTGTTGCCTAACCAGCGGCGGTTATTGCGAGCTTTTGCCGGAGCCCGCGCGGACGACCGGCGACCGTCGATGACCACCGGCCGAAATTCTCTTTCCGAAGCTCAGTCGTCGTCGATGCGGAAGTCTTCGTGGCAGCCTTTACAGTTCTCGGCGACCATGCCGAACTGCTGCTTGAACGCATCGAGATCCTGCGGATTAGCCTCCATGGCCGCCGCGGAATCCTCCTCAAACTTCGTCAGCGCGGTCTGAAATTCCTCCGGCTGCTCCCAGATGGCGGGCGCGGCTTCGGTCTTGTTGCCGGTCTTGGAGTCTTCAGGGAAATAGTCGCCGAACTTCATCGCGACATCGTGGATCGACGCAAGGATTTCGTTTGCTTTCGCGGCGTCGAACTCCGCCTCGCCTTTCAGCATAGCGCCGGCCGCCTTTGCGGAGTCGCCGTTCGACTCCATCAGTTCCTGGCGCTCTTCGATGGGAGCGGTGTTCTGGGCCACCGCACTAGCGGCAAACAGCATTCCGGAAGCAGCGATGGTGAATAGGGTTATCGATAGGGAGGGAATGCGCATGGGTCGTTCAAGCCTCCTTCTTTGGAATTAATCCAAACAAGGATAAGCAAGTTTTCACCGGCGGCAATTCTCCGACGATGACAAGTCATGACGTGTTCGTGAGAGAATCCGCGTCCAGCGCAAGAAAAGGCCCCGCCGGTAGCACCGACGGGGCCTTCATTGCCTTAAGGAAAGCTACCGATCAGCTCGTCGCCTTGCGATACATTTCCTCGACATATTCCCAGTTGATGAGATTATCGACGAAGGCCGAAAGGTATTTCGGACGCGCGTTGCGGTAGTCGATATAGTAGGAATGCTCCCACACATCGACGCCAAGAATCGGCGTCGCGCCGTGGACGAGCGGGTTCTCGCCGTTTGGCGTCTTCATGATTTCCAGCTTGCCGTTCTTAACGGCGACCCAGGCCCAGCCCGAACCGAACTGGCCGGCGCCAGCGGCTTCGAAATCGGCCTTGAACTTATCGTAGCCGCCGAGATCAGAGTCGAATGCGGTCTGAAGTGAACCAGGCAGACTCTTGCCGCCGCCGTTCGGCTTCATCCAGTTCCAGAAGTGAACGTGGTTGTAGTGCTGGGCCGCGTTGTTGAAAAGCGCCTGATTGCTGCCATGGGAGGCCTTGACGATCTCTTCGACCGACTTGCCGTCCATGCCGGCTTCCTTGGCGAGATCGTTGCCCTTGGTCACGTAAGCGTTGTGGTGCTTGTCGTGATGATATTCGAGCGTCTCCTTGGACATGTAAGGATCGAGCGCATCATAGGCGTAAGGAAGGTCCGGAAGCTCGAAAGCCATTGTTTCATCTCCTTCTTGGGTCGCAAGAGTTTCTGTGACAGGCGGACGCCTTCCGGCCGTGCACCCGTCGCTGACAGACAAGGTAGAGGCGAAATGGCGCAATGCCACCGGTCGCGCGTGAATTCCCTGTCAGTATTTCGCTGGATGGCGAGGCCTCAGGCAGCGGCGCCAGCCCGCGCGAATTCCCAATAGAGCTCGCGTGAACGCCTGTAGAAGTGGCCGGGCTGGAAGGAGACCTCCTCGAAGCGGGTGATCGGCACGACCTTGGAGTGGTTGCCGGTCGAAAAGAGTTCGTCGGCTTCCAGGAAGTCCTGCGGCTTCAGCGTCTTTTCGATCACCTCGACACCATCGGCCCGCAAGCATTCGATGACGCGGGCGCGGGTGATACCCGACAGGAAACAGCCGTTCGGGATGGGTGTCATCACGACGCCGTCCTTTGCGAGAAAGACGTTGGAGGTCGCGGTCTCGGCGACATTGCCGAGCATGTCGCACATCAGCGCATTGTCGAAGCCCCGGGAGCGGACCTCCGTGATCGCCCGGCCTGAATTCGGATAGAGGCAACCGGCTTTGGCATCGGTCATCGCGACTTCATGAGTCGGACGGCGGAAAGGCGATAGACCGACGGTGAAGCCGGTCGGCTCCATCATCGGTGATTCGGAGAGATAGAGGCAGAACACCGTTGAGGACGGCTCGGGCGGAACGCCCATGAAGCCGCCGGTCGTCGCCCAATACATCGGCTTGACGTAGATCGCGGTTTTGCCGTCGAATTCGGCGACGCCCTGGAGAACGAGTTGCTCGATCTCTTCCGGTGTCTTGGTCGGTTCGAGACCCATCGCCCGGGCCGAACGATTGACGCGCTGGCAGTGAAGATCGAGGTCGGGAGACATGCCGTCGAACCAACGCGCGCCGTCGAAAACCGAGCCGCCGAGCCAGAGGCCGTGGGTCGCCGGGCTTACGCAGTTCAGCGCGCCCTCGTGCCACTCGCCCTCGAAAAAGGTGCGCGAGCGGAGTTCCGCCTTGCCGTGAGCGTCCTGAGCCATCCGATCGATCCTGCCTGCGTCTTTTTCTGCCGCTTCCCGGGCAGCCGCCTTTAGACAAGGAGGGTCCGGAAAAAGACAACCCGTCTGCCGCATCACTTGAACGTGACTTTGGGAAGAGCGTGCGGAACCGGATGTATCATGCAAGGCTTAGGTGTCGAAAGAACAAGTGTCAGCGCCGAAAAGAGCGCGTCACAGACTGGCTGGAGAAAATTGAACATGACCTCGCTTCACTCGCGACGCACATTCCTTATGGGTCTTGGATTGACCGCAGGCGCCGCCCTCACCGGCTGCTCGTCCTCTGGCCCGCGCGCCCGTGTCATTGGCATGTCGGCCTTCAATGCCGATGGCGGGCCGTCCGGCTATGACAGCCGCTCCCGCGAATCCTTTGGGGCACCCGATGCGCGTTATCGGAAAATGTACGATGCGATGTATGACGGCGGCTTCCGCATCCCGGCCGTCGATCTCTCCCGCGTCAACCCAATCTATTATCGCCAGGAAGTTTCGGACCCGACCGGCGAAAAGCCTGGGACGATCGTCGTCGATACGGCCAACAAGTTCGCCTATCTCGTCCAGCCGGGCGGCCGGGCGATGCGCTACGGCGTCGGTGTCGGCCGGGCCGGCATGGAGTGGTCGGGCCGCGCCAAGGTCGAGTGGAAGAAGAAGTGGCCGACCTGGACGCCGCCGGCCGAGATGATCCAGAGAAAGCCGGAACTTTCGGAATATTCCGCCGAAAACGGCGGGATGGAGCCGGGCATTGGCAATCCGCTCGGTGCGCGGGCGCTCTACCTCTTCCAGAACGGACGCGACACGCTGTACCGCCTGCATGGTTCGCCGGAATACTGGACGATCGGTACGAACAACTCGTCCGGCTGCATCCGCTTCATGAACCAGGACATCATCGATCTCTACGACCGCGTGCCGTCTGGGACGCAGGTTCTGGTCACGCAGGGCGGTATCGCCTGACCTGAGAGGTCGTTCCGAGCCGATTTGAACGGGTCGCCGTCGGCGGCCCGTTTTTCGTTTCGCAGGACAGCCGATGATCGAAACGGGTTTTCAGCCGGAACGCCCGTTCCACCTTTAGAGTTTGATCATGAATGACAAACACGGATCGCGGCAGCACGCCTCCGCGCCGAAAGGATGGACGACAAATGCAGCACGATGTCCTCGGCCTCGATGAACTCGGGCAAGACGAGCTGAAGGAAGTCGAAGTCGGCGAAACCAAGCTGCTTCTGGCCCGCGACGGCGACCGGGTCTTCGCGACCGGCGCCAAATGCACCCATAAGGGCGCACCGCTGAAGAACGGCACGCGGGTTGGCAATACGGTGATCTGCCCTTGGCATCACGCGATCTTCGATCTCGACTCAGGCGATCATATCGAGCCACCGGGACAGGGGTGCCTGACGCGATTCGTCGTCTCGGTTCAGAACGGCCGGATCATGGTGGAGGTGCCGGAGGGCGCCAAGATGTCCCGGCCCGAGGTCGAGAATAGCCAACGCAAGACCGGTGGTGACGCCGTATTCGCGATCATCGGTACGGGCGCAGCGGGTCTCGCCTGCGCGCAGGAGCTCGTGAAGCAGGGTTTCAACGGACGGATCGTGATGATCGGTCAGGAGGATGCTCCTCCCTACGACCGTACAGATCTATCAAAGGCTTATCTCAAGGGCGC
The DNA here is from genome assembly GCF_040239565.1 of Fulvimarina thalattae. Lineage (NCBI taxonomy): Bacteria > Pseudomonadati > Pseudomonadota > Alphaproteobacteria > Hyphomicrobiales > Aurantimonadaceae > Fulvimarina > Fulvimarina thalattae. The sequence goes on along the minus strand of NZ_JBEHWS010000007.1, from coordinate 157,454 downwards.
CACGACGCCGGAAAAGATGACGCTTGCCAGCGCCGAAGAGCTCCATGACCTCGGCATTGAGCGCATCCATGCGCGTGTCACGAAGATCGACGCCGAGGCGCGGCATCTGACGCTCGAGGGCAAGGGCGCGCCATCCGAACTGACCTATGACGCCTGCTTCGCCGCGCCCGGCAGCGGGTCGGCACAGCTGCCGCTCGAAAATGCCGACATGCCGAACGTCTTCAGTCTCCGCAGCCTGAAGGACGGCAAGACACTTCAAAGCGCGGCGGAGATCGAGACCGAGATCGTGATCATCGGCTCCGGCTTCATCGGTATGGAGGCAGCCGCCGCGCTCGCTGGCGATGAAAAGAACATCACAGTGGTAACGCCGGAAGAACTGCCTTTCGCCTCGAAATGGGGCGAAGCCGTCGCCAAACAGATCACCGAGCAGCATAAGGCCAAGGGCATCACCATGAAGCTCGGAGAGAAGGTCTCGGCGATCGAGGCTTCGGACGGCATGGCAACGGGTGTGACGACCGAAGGCGGCGAGACGATCCGTGGAGGACTGTTCATCCTCGCGGTCGGCGCGAAGCCCAATCTCGATGCGTTCGGCGATCTCGCCAAAGACGGCGCAGTCTCGGTCGACGCGAATCTCAAGGCGGCAGATCGGCTCTGGGTCGGCGGCGATGTCGCGGAATTTCCGCTCCACAAGCGCGGCTACTCCACCCGCATCGAACACTGGCGCGTCGCCGAGCAGCACGGCCGACATGCGGCGCGCGCGATGCTGGGTGACGAGAGCGAGTTTTCCGGCGTACCGTTCTTCTGGTCGGCGCAATATGGGCCGATCCACTATGTCGGGCATGCGGAAAGCTATGACGACGTACATATCGAAGGCGATATCGAGGACGGCAGCTACACTGCCTTCTACATCAAGAACGGCAAGGTGATCGCCGGCATAGGCCGCGGCAAGGCGGATGTGACCGCCGAGCTTCACGCCGCGATGCTGTTCAATCCAGTGCCGAACGCGGAGAAGCTGAAGGCGGCGGATTGGAAGCCGCTGACGCTGATTGATTGAAGGCTGCTTGAGAATACAAAAGGGGCGCTTGGGAGGCGCCCCTTTTCTTCATGCTGGCAAATTATGCGACTGGATCAGCATCCATCAGCGGAGCCTGCGCTCGTCGCGCTCACGCAGCGCGATCCGGCGCTCAAGGTTTTCTTCTCGCACCATCCCGGGAATCAGAAACAGATCGATGATCTGACCGATATAGAGAAAACCGAGCGTCAGCAGCCAGATCGTCCCGGAGACCGGACGGCCGTTGTAGAAACGGTGAATGCCGCAGACGCCGAAGAAGCAGGAGCACCAGAGAAGATAGGAAATCGCCTTCGACTTCTCTTCGGGCAAGGGTTCGTCGATGATTGTCATCTGCGGATCCTGTCGTTCTCATAGCCCGAAAGACGGCTCTGCATATTCTGCTCGCGGACCATGCCCGGGATGAGGAAGAGGTCGATGATCTGGCCGATGCCGAGCAGTCCGCCGGTGAGCAGCCAGAGAAGGCCCGTCCATGGCCGGCCGAGATAAAAGCGATGCAGGCCGCATACGATGAACAGGCAACAGAACCACAAGAGATATGAGGTTGCCTGGGACTTTTCACCGTTCATCTGCACTGCTCCATCACAAATTTAGCCGCTTTTGTGCTGCGGCATCTTACCCTGCGATGTGGTGCTTCGAGGGTTGGAATTAAAGACTCCCGCCCCCGCTCGGCCCAGGCAGGGACAGCCCGATAGCGGAGCGCGCTACCGCCCCTTCTTCAGGCTTCCGAGAATGCCGCGCACGACGGCACGGGTGACGGTAGAGGCCAGCGTGCGCCCGACCTGCTTTATGATCGTCTCCGAGACCGACTGGCGCTGATAGCGGGAAGACGACCGGCGCTTGCGGCGCGGGGCGCGACGGCTCTCTGATCTCTCCTCGTCGTCGTAATCCTGGGTGTCGTCACGTCCGCCGAAGCCGAAATCGGGGAGCTGGAAGCCCGTACGGGTGCGGCGCGGCTCCTCGTATTCCTCTTCACGGCGACGCGCGGCCTCGGCACGTCTCTCGCTTTCCTCTCTGCGACGGGATTCAGCTTCTTCTTCTTCGCGGCGACGGGCCTCGTCCTCGCGCTTCAGTTCGTTTTCCGCACGGCCGATAAGCATCTCATAGGCCGACTCCCGATCGATCGGATAATCGTATTTGCCGGCCACGTGGCTCTTGCGGATCAGCTCGGCGCGCTGCTCGTCGGTGATTGGCCCGAGACTGGCCGCAGGCGGACGGATAAGCGTGCGCTCAACGACGGAAGGCACCCCCTTCGCGCCGAGAGTCGAGACGAGCGCCTCACCGACGCCGAGATTGGTGATCGTCTCGAAGGCATCGAATTCCGGGTTCGGGCGGAAGGTCTCGGCGGCGGTCTTCACGGCCTTCTGCTCGCGCGGGGTGTAGGCGCGCAGCGCGTGCTGCACCCGGTTGCCGAGCTGGGCGAGCACGCTGTCCGGCACGTCAAGCGGGTTCTGGGTGACGAAATAGATACCGACGCCCTTGGAGCGGATCAGCTTCACCAGCTGCTCCACGCGTTCGAGGAGGATCTTCGGCGCGTCGTCGAAGAGAAGATGCGCCTCGTCGAAGAAGAAGACGAGCTTAGGCTTTTCCGGATCGCCGACCTCGGGCAGTTCCTCGAAAAGTTCGGAGAGGAGCCAGAGGAGGAAGGTGCCGTAGAGCCGCGGGTTCATCATCAGCTTGTCGGCGGCGAGGATATTGACGACGCCGCGACCATCGCGATCGGTCTCCATCAGGTCCTCGATTTTGAGCGCCGGCTCGCCGAAGAACCGCTCGGCGCCCTGCTGTTCGAGCACGAGGAGCGAGCGCTGGATCGCGCCGACCGAGGACTTCGCCACATTGCCGTAGGTCTTGGAGATGTCGGAAGCGTTCTCCGCCACATGGGCGAGCATCGCCTGAAGATCCTTCAGGTCGAGGAGGAGAAGTCCCTCATCGTCGGCGATTTTGAAGGCGATGTTGAGAACGCCTTCCTGCGCATCGGAAAGGTCCATCAGACGCGAAAGGAGGAGCGGCCCCATCTCGGTGACGGTGGCGCGGATAGGATGGCCCTTCTCGCCGAAGATGTCCCAGAAGGCGACGGGGAAGTAGTCGCGATAATAGGGATCGAGTCCGATATCGCTCGCGCGCTTCGTGAGGAAGTCCTTCTCATCGCCGCGCACCGAAATGCCGGAGAGATCGCCCTTGATGTCGGCGCAGACGACGGGAACGCCGGCTTCGGAAAAGCCCTCGGCGAGAATCTGGAGCGTGACCGTCTTGCCGGTGCCTGTCGCGCCAGTCACGAGCCCGTGCCGGTTGGCGAGCTTCAGGTGGAGATATTCGCCCTTCTTGTTGGCGTTCGACGGATCGCGGCTCGTGCCGATATAGATTTTGCCCTCTTCAAGCATGGCCACGGCCCCTCTCGTTCAATCCGTTCAGGTTTAGCCTCAGCCGGTATCGCGGAACAAGTTGGACGTTCTGCCGTATGGCGCGGCTTTAGCGGCGATTATTGGTGTTTCAAGCGCACGTCCTATTCTGGAATGGCGCTGCGATTACGAGCACCTTCGATCCATAAGGAGAGACGCCACTATGGAACAACTTCTCACCCGCATCTCCAGCGAGGCCGGGCTCGACGCGCAGACGGCGAAGGCTGCCGTCGGCCACATCCTGGCTTTCATCAAGGCTCAGGGAGAAGGGCCGGAGGTCGACCAGATGCTCGGCGCAATGCCGGGATCGGAAGACGCGATCGTCGAAGCCGGCAAAACGCAGACTGGAAGTGGCGGCCTCCTCGGCGGGCTGATGGGCAGCCTCGCCGGCTCCAGCGCGATCATGGCGCTCGGGTCGAAGTTGACTGGACTCGGCCTCGATGTCGAGCAGATCCGCACCGTCGCAAAGGAACTCGTCACCTTTGCAAAGCAGCATGCTGGTGAAGAGACGGTCGATCGCGCACTGAAATCCGTGCCGGGGCTGAGCGACTACATGTAGTTGCCGATGAGCAACAGCCTGACGGCATTCCGGCAAGGCGCCGAATCGGTCACATTCGGGGAAGCCCCCGGTGAACCGCATTTTTCAACGCAGGGCCGATTTCCTCGGCTTTTCCGGCGCTTGTCACGCCAACTCAAGTCAGGTCTAGTCCTTCATGAGCGATAGCGCTGTGCGCGAGGCTTGTGGCATTCGCCGAGCCTTGAGCTTTGGCATGGGCTATCAATGGGGCAAAGCCGGAACGATGATGGCTTCGTTTTGGCGAAGCGGCAGGGCACCTGATTTCATGAGCCTCGGCAAAAAGGCGGGCCAGTCGAATTGGCTTCTGCGATGGGGGCGCGTGTCGCCGCCCTGGGGACGCCTGCGGACCGGACGCCTCGCCCATGCCATGCTTCGCCCCTCGCTTCTCGTCCACCTGACCACGCTGACACTGACGGTTCTCGCGCCGGCCCTTCTCTTCAGCGCCTTTCTCATATTCCGCTTTTCCGATCAGCAGCAGGAACTTGCCCGCGCTCAGGTGGGCGACATGGCAGAAATCGTTTCGAACGCTTTCGACCGGGAAGTGGTCGGGCTGCTTGCGACCGCCCGGGTTCTGGCGACTTCCGGGACCATCGAAAGCAAAGATTTTCTGAATTTTCGAGAGCGTTCCGTCCGCGCCTTGAAGGGCAGCGGCATCGTCGCCGATCTTGTCGACGACCAGGGTAACGTCATCGTATCGACGAGCAGCGCGCCGTTTGAACCGGTCGTCCAAAAACACGAACGGCAGATCATCGACGCGGCGCGGGCGACCGGCGATCCCGACGTCTCCGGCGTCGCCTTCGATCCAAGGCTCGAAGAGCTGGTTTTCTTCGTCGCAGTTCCGACCACGGAACTCGAAGGCACGCGTTACGTCTTGGCGCTGACCAAGCCGCTGGACAGTCTCGACAACGTCATCGAGGAACAGAACCTCCCCGGCGCGTGGTCCGTGATCGTCGAAGACGCGGACGGTGAGCAGGTTTTCTCAGGCGGGGCCGCGGATGGACAGATGTTCGGACCGCGCCGGATCGAGGACGGTGCCGGTCCGTCCCTCCCCGCCTTCAACGAGGACGACGATCTCATCGACGCCTCGAAGACTTCCGAACTCACCCGCTGGCGCACGATCGTCACCGTATCGACCGCCGCGATCGAACGGCCGATCATGCGGTCCTGGTACACCTTGATCGCCTTCGGCCTCGTGCTCACGGCCTTCAGCGTTTTCCTCGGAATCATGATGGGGCGCCGGGTGTCCCGTCCGATACTGGCTCTTTCAAAACAGGCCCACGCGATCGGTCGCGGCGAGCCAGCCCTCACCGTCGCGACTGATATCGCTGAGATCGGCGAGGTCTCGAAGGTTCTGAACCGCGCCTCGCGCGACCGCATCGAGGCCGAGGAGCAGACCCGCCTGCTGATGCGGGAAATGACCCATCGGGCGAAAAACCAGTATGCGCTCGTCGCCGCCATCGCTCGGCGCGCGGCGCGGGAAAGCGCCGATACCGGCGAATTCCTCAACACCCTATCGGATGCTCTTGCCTCGCTCGCGCGCTCGGCCGAGCTTCTCTCCAACAAGGGCTGGGAGAGCGTGGAACTCTCCGCTCTCATCGAGAACCAGCTTTCAGCCTTCGGCGTTCAGAGCAAGCGGATACGCTACGAGGGTCCGAAGCTCCGGGTGAACGCCTCCGTCGCTCAGACGATCGGCCTCGCGCTCCACGAACTCGCCACCAATGCAGCGAAATACGGCGCCTTGTCCGTCGAAGACGGGCAAGTGCAGATCACGTGGTCTCATGGCGAGAAATTCGAGATGGAATGGCGCGAAAGCGGCGGCCCGCCTGTCAAGAAGCCCAGCCGGTCAGGCTTCGGAACGCTCGTCACACAGAAAATGACCGCGCGCGGTCTTGGCGGGTCCGCTTCCATGAGCTTTGAGCAGACGGGCGTCATCTGGAGTCTGGAAGCACCGCCCGAAAGCGCCGAACCGATCGTGGAAACTGTTTCGGGCGAAGCCGGAAAGAACCTATGACGGCCGTCCGCGCCGGTCGCGAGGCCGGTCCACTGACGTGGCGTTCGCGGCCGCGGCCGAATAGCGAGAGGATGGCCGTTCCGCAATGATCAGCGTCTACGTCTCCGATGGTCTTCGGATGGCCCGTCAATCCATCGACATCGAGGACGAGGCTATTCCGGACGCAGCCGTCTGGATCGATCTTGCGGAGCCGAGCGAGGCGGAGATCGAAAAGGTTCAGGCCTTCGTAGAGGCGACGATCCCGTCCCGAGCTGAGATGATGGAGATCGAAATCTCTAGCCGGCTCTATAGCGACGAGACCGCCGAGGTGATGAACATTCCGGTGATCCACGGGCTGCACAGCGATCAGCCCTCCTTCGCGCCGGTGACTTTCATGCTGGCGTCGAAACGGCTGGTGACGATCCGCTACAGCGATCCGACGAGCTTCAAGATCTTCGCAGCCCGGCTCTGCCATGACCCGTCCATCATGGGCTTGAAGAAGGACGAGAAACCGCTGCCCGGCACCTCCTCCGCTATTGCCGGCACCGGAGAAGATCACAAGGCGGAGAGCCTGCTCGTCGGAATATTGGAAACGGTGGTCGATCGGGTCGCCGACCTTCTGGAGACGATATCGTCCGATCTCGATCAGATCGCCACGGACATTTTCTCATCGTCGAGCCGCAAGAAGCCGATCGGAACGGCCGAATTCAAGAAACTGCTGCAACGAATCGGCGAGGCCGGTGATCTCGCCTCTCGCGTACGCGAGGCTCTGGCAATCTTCGACCGGCTCACCCCATTCCTGCAACTCGTTCTCGATGGCCGGGAGAAGAGCGCCCAGAACCTGAGGCGGCGTCTTAAGATCATGTCGCGGGACGTTCGTTCGCTCAACGACTTCTGTTCGTTTCTCTCGAACAAGACGACCTTTTTGCTTGATACGACCGTCGGCATGATCTCGATCGAGCAGAACGGCATCATCAAGGTGTTTTCCGTCGCCTCGGTCGCCTTCCTGCCGCCGACGCTGATTGCATCGATCTATGGCATGAACTTCCGCATCATGCCCGAGCTCGACTGGTCCTTCGGCTATCCGATGGCGATCGTGCTGATGGTGCTTTCGGGCCTGCTGCCGACGGTCTATTTCCGCTCGAAGGGGTGGTTTTAGAGGTTTGTTCGATACCTGGACCGGTGCTCACTGAGCGAAAATCACTCGCAGCGGGTCAGGATTTTAGCCGACCGGCCGCACCCTCAGGCCACTCCGATCCTCAGAAGATCGTGCAGATGCACGATGCCGACCGGCTTTTTATCGTCCACGACCATCAGCGATGTGATGTTCGAGGCATTGATCGTCTCAAGCGCGGTCATTGCGAGGGTGTCCGGCTCGACGGTTTTCGGATTTTGCGTCATGACATCGTCGACAGTCTTCGCAAGAAGATCGGATGAAATGTGCCGCCGCAGATCGCCGTCGGTGATGATCCCGGTGAGGCGCCCCCCATCATCGGTCACCGCGACGCAGCCGAAGCTCTTGCGCGACATCATTAGGATCGCTTCCGACATCAGCGCACCCGAGGCGACGAGCGGCATCTCATCGCCCGCATGCATGACGTCCCCGACCCGCACGAGGCTGGCTCCAAGTTTTCCGCCCGGATGATAGATGCGGAAATCCTGCGGCGTGAATCGGCGCTGCTCCAAAAGCGCGACCGCGAGCGCATCCCCAAGCGCCATCTGCAGCGTGGTGGAAGTTGTCGGCGCTAGGCCGTGCGGACACGCTTCGGTCGCCTGAGGCAATAGCAGGAGCTCGTCGGCGCTGCGCCCGAGCGCTGAATCCGGCTTCGAGGTCATCGCGATCAAGGTGATCCCGAAGCGGCGCGAATAATCGAGGATACCCTTGAGCTCACTCGTTTCGCCGGACCATGAAAGGGCGAGAATGATGTCCTCGCGTCCGATCATTCCGAGATCGCCATGATTGGCCTCGGCTGCATGAACGAAGAAGGCCGGGGTCCCGGTCGAGGCGAAGGTCGCCGCCATCTTCGTCCCGATATGGCCGCTCTTGCCGACTCCGGTCACGACGATGCGGCCACGCATCTCCAGAATTCGGGCGATCGTGCGTTCGAAAGCGGCGGCGCGGTCGCCGACCAGATCTTCGCTGAGCGCCTTCAGCCCCTCGGCTTCCGTCGCAATCGTCCTTAGGGCGGACAGAATCGCGGTCGTCTGGCTCTCGTCGTCGGCGGACGTACGCAGTGCACTCGTGGTGATCTGGGACACGGGGGGTCTCTTAAGCTTTGGCATTCAGGCCGCGAGCCGGCTTCGGCGCGGTATATGATTTCTTAACCATAAATCTTCATCTTCTCCAAAGGCTGCTCTTCGCGTGGCCGAACTTGTGCGGCAAATACGAGAGTCCGTCTTCGAAGATGGCTGGGACAAAACACCGGAGCGGACGCAGACGGACCGGCTTTCTCGCCGCCTGCACAGCCCTGTCCAGCGTTCTCTTGCTCCCCTTGCCCATTCACGCTCAGGACAGCGCTATGCGCGACCTCCGGCAGGTTCCATCCGCCCCTCGCGACCGTTTCGAACGCGAAGGCGTGAACGAAACCAGCGACCGCGACCGTGAGCCGCTCGGACAGCGCAGCTCACTCTTCATGAAGAACAACGAAGCGCTGACCACCTCGGAGCGCGAGCTGCTGCGCGAACTCTATCAGGAAGGCGCCACCGTCGATCGGCTGGACGACGAAGAATATGGCCGACCGGAGCCGGAAGAGGCAAAAGAGCCAGAAAGCCAGGACTTCGATATATTCGCAGGTCGTGAGGAAAGCTCCGACACTCTCGACCCCTATGAGGCTGACGCCCCGGCTGCGCCGGCAGGAGCAGTTGCGCCGGAAAAACGCCGGGATGAGGACGATGAGTCCAGCCTCACGACCGAGGAAGACGAAACATCGGATGCGTTTTCCCCTCTCCGATCCGCGGTAGAGCCTGCCAGACCGGTTTCGGAAGAGCAGGATGATCCCGAACTCGGCAATCAACCTCTCGCTGCAGGCGTCGCGGGTGAAACGCTGTCGTCGAATTCGCTGCTCGGCGAGAACAATCGCGCCCGCGCAATCGAACGCATCCTTCGCCCGAAGCTGGACGACAAGCCATTCGCGCCGGTTGGCCTCAGGGCAGGCACACTGACGATCTACCCCGAGCTCTATCAGGGCGTCGGCGTTACGACCAATATCGACGAGAAGGCCGGCGGAGGAAGCGGTGCGTTTTCTGAAACCGAGCTTCGAATTCGGGCGGAAACCGACTGGTCGAGGCACGAAGGCGAACTGAACGGGCGCCTTACCTATCGCCGGGACTTTGGTGGCGAAGAAGATCCGAACAATCCGGAAGCCGCCTTGGACGGACGGTTGCGCCTCGAATTCGGCGCTCTCACCAACGGCACGCTGCGCGGCGCAATCGCCTATCGCCGCGACGACGAGGTCGATCTGGGCGCGGATCTTGCTTCGGGTACGCCGGAAATCCTGTCAGGCTCGATCGGTGCGGAACTTAGCCACGAAATCGCACGCACGACGCTCACCGGCGGCGTGACAGTTGCTCGCGAACATTACATCACCACCGTACCCGGCATTCCCGATCCGAGTTACACGACCGCAACGGCGACGGCGCGAGCCGCCTACGGACTTTCGCCTGCGATCCAGCCTTTCGTGGAGACGAGCGTCGGCCGGCGGATGTTCGATGAAAAGGGCCTGATCAACGCGGATGCGACGATACCCGCGCTGAGAACGGGCCTACAGCTCGATCTTGCCGAGAAAGTTCGCGGCGAAGTGGCAGCCGGTTACGCTTGGAGCATGCCGGAAGAAGGCGAGACGACCAGCGCACCGACTGTGGATGCCACGCTGACCTGGTCGCCGCGTCGCGGCACCGACCTGGTTCTTGAAGCGCGTACGATTTTCGAACCCAAGGACAGCGGCACATCGACCGCCAATTACGAGGCTTCGCTCGGACTGCTTCATGCGCTCAACGCCCAGCTAGACCTGAACGCGACGCTGACGGCGGAGCTCGAGACGAGCGAGGGGCCGCAAAAAGACCCACTCGGCCTCGCGGCGGAGGTCGGCTTCACCTACTGGCTCAACCGCACCCTCGCCCTGTCAGGTGGATACGAATACGAAAAACGCTTCGAACCCGACCCAAGCGAAGACTGGGCCGCCAACACCGTCACCATCGGTCTTCGTCTGCAACGGTGAGGCGAAAAGTGGTCAGCCGCGTGGCTCGACCGTCTCCATCAGCCGTTCTATGTCGTCGATGACCTTGTCCCGAATGTCAGAACGCCACAGCGCGAACGCAATATTGGCTTCGATGAAACCTTCCGGAGAACCGCAGTCGAAGGTCCGCCCCTTGAATGGATAGGCGGCGAACTCCTGCTGTTTGAAGAGGGTCTCCATACCGTCCGTCAGCTGAATCTCGTCGCCCGCGCCGCGTCCTGTGTTTGCGAGAATCTCGAAAATCTCAGGCTGAAGGATATAGCGGCCAGACAGATAGAAATTGGAGGGAGCGTCCTTCGGATCGGGTTTCTCGACCATTCCGGTGATCCGGAAGCCCTCGCCGATCGCTTCACCCTTGCCTACAATTCCGTACTTGTCCGTCTCATCCGGGTCGCATTCCTCGACCGAAAGAACGTTTCCGCCGTTCTTCTGATAAAGCTCCATCATCGAGGCGAGACATCCCTTCTCCGCCTGCATGATCATATCCGGCAGAAGAAGCGCGAAGGGCTCGTTGCCGACGAGTTCGCGGGCGCACCACACTGCATGGCCAAGCCCGAGCGGTGCCTGCTGGCGCGTGAAGCTGGTGGTGCCCGGTTTTGGCTGGAGATCGTTCAGAATCTTGAGGCGATCGGTCTTGCCTTTTTCGGCGAGGCTCGTCGAGAGCTCCATCTGGATGTCGAAATAGTCCTCGATCACCTCCTTGGAGCGCCCCGTCACGAAGATCATGTGCTCGATGCCGGCCTCACGTGCCTCGTCGACCACATACTGGATGATCGGACGGTCGACGACCGTTAGCATCTCCTTCGGGATCGACTTCGTCGCCGGGAGAAAACGCGTGCCAAGACCCGCGACCGGAAAAACAGCTTTGCGCACACGCTTCATTGATAAACCTCCAGATGTCGTCATGCCCTTGCTGCCTGAAGAATAGGTTTCCCACGCAAAAGGCAACGCCGTCTCTCTTTTGCCGAAAAAAGCTGCGAGGAGCCATGCTGGGGTCAGGAGGATTTGGGCGAACAAATCCTCAGGGTAAACGAAAAGTTAATGCTCTTAGCGCATCGTATCGATTGATATCGAGCTATCGAGGGAAACGCTTGAAGTCATGAAGTATTTCGAAAATCTACACACGCGGCTGAGAACGTTCGGCGCGGCATTGGCGCTCGCAGTCGCCACCAGCCTCGTTCCCGCCAGCGCGCATGCGGATGCCGGCTTCCGCAACTGGATTCAGTCGTTCGAGAACACGGCGGCGCAGAACGGCGTTCGGCGGGACGTCTATCGCAACGCCTTTGCCGGCGTGACCTCGCCCGATCCGGATGTTCTGGAAAAGGCGCGCTACCAGCCCGAATTTAAATCGAAGGTCTGGGATTATATCGACAACCGCGTCAACGAGATGCAGGTCAGGACCGGACAGGCCTATCGCAGTCGCCTCTCCAGCTGGCTGGACCGGATCGAGAGCCGCTACGGCGTCGATCGCGACATTTTGCTCGCCATCTGGTCGATGGAAACCAATTACGGCGAAATTCTCAAGCGCGACGACGTAATGAAGAGCCTGCCGCGCTCGTTGGCAACGCTCGCCTATCTCGATAAGCGCCGTGCCAAGTTCGCCCGCCAGCAGCTGATCGCGGCGCTCAAGATCGTCCAGGACGGACACATCAAGCCGAACGAGCTCATCAGCTCCTGGGCCGGCGCGATGGGCCATACCCAGTTCATTCCGACGAGTTACCGCGCCTACATGGCCGATATGGACGGGGACGGTCACGCCAACATCTGGGAGTCGGTGCCGGACGCACTTGCGACTGCCGCCAATCTTCTGCGCAAGAACGGTTGGCAGACCGGCAAGACCTGGGGCTACGAGGTTCGGGTTCCGGCCCAGTATCGTGGTGGCCGGCTGGAGCGCGACAACCGCACGATCAGCCAGTGGGCATCGCTCGGCTTCACGCGGGCCGACGGCCGACCTCTTCCCAATATCGGTGACCGGGCGAACCTCGTCCGGCTTGCCGGTGACAGCGGTCCGGCTTTCCTCATGATGAAGAACTTCTTCGTCCTGAAGAGCTATAACAACGCGGACAAATACGCGCTTGCGGTCGGCATGCTGGGCGATCAGATCGGCGGCTACAGCGGCCTCGTAAACGACTGGCCGCGGGGCTACACACCGCTTTCCATGGACGAGCGCTTCGAGCTCCAGAAGCGACTCGCCGCCCGGGGGCTTTATGACGGCAAGATCGATGGTAAGATCGGCTCAGGCTCCAAGGGCGCGATCACAGCCATCCAGAACCGGGCCGGGATGACGGCGGACGGAAATCCCTCCAAGGCGGTTCTGAACTATCTGCGCCAGAACTGAGAGCCGCAGGAACAATGAATGTCGGCATGGCTTTGACACAGAGTAAGTGAGCCATGCCGATCTTCTTGATGGAGCGAGCCAAATGACCGCATTGGCGATCAGCCGCAGACATGTGACGAAGACATGGATCCGTGCGATGGTGGTTTTCGTCTCCGTCGCGGTGGCGATTACTGCGATTCTGCCCGTTCACAGAGCCGAGGCGCAGCAGCGGCCCCGGACAATCGTCGACATGATCTTCGGTGGTGGCGCTAGCGCCGAAAGGCCGCGCCGGGTCATCAAGAAGCGCGTAATCCGCAAGCGCAAGAACGCGACAAAGCAGAAACGCTCGACGACGAGCCAGAAACGCAGTGTGAACAAGAAAAAGAGCTCGAGCTCGCGTAGTGCGACGCGCGCGGCACCCGCCCGCTCAGCCCCGGAAGAAACCGCGAGCGCTGCGAGCGGGAAGAAGGACAACGCCAAAAAGATCCTCGTCGTCGGGGATTTCATGGCCGACTCTCTTGCCGATGGGCTCAAGGACGCCTTTGCCGACGACGAGATGGTGGTCGTCGCATCGAAGACCAACGGTTCATCCGGCCTCGTCCGCGATGATTTTTACAACTGGGGCGAAAATCTCGCCCCCATCATCGAGGAAACCGAACCCGCCGTTGTCGCTGTGATGCTTGGCGCTAACGACCGGCAGCCCATGCGGGTATCCGGTACGACGCTGTCCGTCCGCTCCGATGGTTGGACCGCCGAATACGAAAAGCGCGCGACCGATCTCGCCAAGATCGCGGAAGAAAAGAACGTACCCCTGATCTGGGTAGGCATGCCTTCGTTCAAGTACGACTCCATGAGCGAAGACATGGTGTTCTTCAACGATATTTATCGCCGCGCCGCGGAGCGGGTATCCGGTGAGTTCGTCAGCATCTGGGACGGCTTCGTCGACGAGAATGGCGACTTCGTCTATTCAGGCCCCGACGTGAACGGGCAGACGACGCGCCTTCGAGGAAGCGACGGGTTGAGCATGACGGCGGCGGGCGACGACAAGCTCGCCTTCTTCACTGAAAAGGCTCTCCTGCCCATTCTCGGCAACGTCGCCCCGAATATCGCCCTCGACGACAAATCGCTGCCGACGATCCAGCTTCAGCCGCTCTCGAATGCCGCAAGCGCGCAGGTTGCTGCACCTGTAGGTCTCAGCGATCCCGGTCTCGATGGCAGCGAAGCTCTGCTCGGCACAGGATCGAGCCAGACGGCCTTTTCCCTCGAAATGTCGCCGCGCGACCGGCTTGTTCTCAACGGAGATCAGGTCAGCAACCAGGAAGGCCGCGCCGATAATTTCGCCTGGAACACCAAATCGAGCGCAATCCGCAGCGATCCGCCGGTGGTCTATCGGGGCACGATCGACCTGAAAACGATCAACGAGTCGTCCGGCATCGAGCCGCCCAAGGAAATGCCGACGATCCTCGATGCAATCATCGAGGATTGGCAAACGGGCGAGGATGCCGACACGGAAAACGAGGCGGGATCAGCCTCCTCCGGCTGAGCTGGAAGAGACTTTCGCGGCGTTTTCTCTTCGCGATAAGCAGTATGAGACCAATAAACAAAACGGGCGGCCAAGCAGCCGCCCGTTTCGTTTTGAAGGGGTTGATTGTTTGGAAGCCGATCAGCGCGGAAGCGTCGTCTGCCCCATCAAGGCCAGATCGATGGAGCGGGCGGCCTGCCGGCCCTCGCGGATCGCCCAGACCACGAGCGACTGGCCACGGCGAATGTCGCCTGCCGCGTAGAACTTGTCGACCGAGGTCTTGTATTCACGATCGTCGGCCGCAATCGAGATATTGCCGCGGCGGTCGGCATTGGTCTTCAGTGAGCCCTTGAGTTCGGTCATGACCGAGGTCTCGAAGGGCCCGGCAAAGCCGATGGCGATGAAGGCGAGGTCAGCCTTGATAATGAATTCCGTGCCTTCGATCGGCTGCCGCTTCTCGTCGACTTCGGCGCATTTGACACCGGTCAGAATGCCGTCCTCGCCGACGAATTCGAGCGTGGCGATCTGGAATTCGCGCACGGCACCCTCGGCCTGGGATGAGGAGGTGCGCATCTTCGTTGCCCAATAGGGCCAGACGGTCAGCTTGTTTTCCATCTGTGGCGGCTGCGGACGGATATCGAGCTGCGTGACCTTCACCGCACCCTGGCGGAAGGCCGTGCCGACACAGTCCGATGCCGTATCACCGCCCCCGACGACGACGACATGCTTGCCACCGGCCCAGATTTCCTCCTGCGGCCAACCGACGCTCTCGGAGTTCTCGCCGCCGACGCGCCGGTTCTGCTGCACGAGATAGGGCATCGCGTCATAGACGCCGGAGAGACCATTGTCCGGAATTCCGGACGCGCGCGGCTTCTCGGAACCACCGCAATAAAGGACAGCATCGTATTCGGAGAGGAGCACCTCTACCGTCTTGTCGACACCGACATTCACGCCGCAGAAGAATTGCACGCCTTCGGCTTCCATCTGCTCGCAGCGGCGATCGATGTAGTGCTTTTCCATCTTGAAGTCGGGAATGCCATAGCGCATCAGGCCGCCCGGCCGCGACTCGCGCTCATAGACATGAACGTCGTGTCCCGCGCGCCCAAGCTGCTGAGCCGCCGACATGCCGGCAGGTCCGGAGCCGATGATGGCGACCTTCTTGCCGGTCTTTGCCTTCGGCGGCTGCGGCTGGATCATGCCGAGCTCATAGGCCTTGTCGGCCAGCGCCTGCTCGACGGTCTTGATGGCGACCGGCGTATCCTCAAGGTTCAGCGTACACGCCTCTTCGCAGGGCGCGGGGCAGATGCGACCGGTGAACTCCGGGAAGTTGTTCGTGGAATGCAGGTTGCGGATCGCCGCTTCCCAGTCGCCCTGATAGACGAGGTCGTTCCAGTCCGGAATCTGATTGTGGATCGGACAGCCCGTCGGCCCATGGCAGTACGGAATGCCGCAATCCATGCAGCGCGCCGCCTGTTTGGCGACCTCCGGTTCCGACATCGGAAGCGTGAATTCCTTGAAATGTCGAATACGGTCGGAGGCCGGCTGGTATTTCGGCGTTTGCCGATCGATTTCAAGAAAGCCGGTAACCTTACCCATGTCCGTCTCTATCCAACCTGCGTGCTGATTTGATGCGCTGCGGGACGCGTCCTCAAATCTCTTCTAAATCGATTTTCATGCCCGCGTCAGCCCCGCAACCAGTTCTCTATGCGTAGGTCGGGGATACGTGAGAATTCGTTCTCGTTGTCTGTCACCAAAACAACATCGAGTGCAAGCGCGTGCGCTGCAATAAGGAGGTCGTTTGGGCCGATGGAAGTGCCGTTGTGGCGAAGATCGGCTCGGATCTTTCCGTAGATGCGATCGGCTGGTGGTTCGAAGGGAAGAACCGCCAGATATTCAAGAGCCTCATCAATCCGCTGGCGAAGGCGGCGCCCGGACTTCCATTCAGCACCGTAGTAAATTTCTCCGGCACTGATGACACTGACGCCACAGACACCTACGCCCTGATCGATAACCCTGCGTCCCACGGCTCCGAATTTCGATCGGGTCAACTCGCTGAACGCATTAGTGTCCAACAAAAAGCTGATCATCGCTCTTCGTCTTCAGGAAAATCTCCGAGATGGCTCTCATCGAGCGGCAGCATATCGCTGTCGTCGATGTCCGGAAACTCACCCTCCGGACCGAGTGGGCCTTCCGCGGCAAAACGCTCGAGCATTTCCCGAAATGCCTGGTTCTTTTCCTTTGGTGACATCGGAGAGATCGTGATCTCGCCGTTCTCTGCCTGCCGCAGGATCACCTCCTGCGCATCGAATTCGAACTCCGCCGGAATGCGCACGGCCCGGCTGCGGCCGTTCTTGAAGATTTTCGCGCGCCTTTCCTTCAGTGCAACCATGGAAGCACCTCCCTCGCAGAAGGCCCGAAACCGACGCCAAACCCTGCAAACGAAAACTGGCATATGCCAATGGCATATGCCAGAAATATACGCTTATTCCGGTAGCAGAACAAGCCGCATGAATCAGGACGGATCGGTCGCCTTGAAGCTCTCACGGTTGGAGATCAGCTCCCACCAATCCGACAGACCGTCGATCTCATTCAGGAACTCGTCCTTGTGGGGCGTCATGGCGATGTAGGCGACGATCGGCGCGAGATAGAGATCCGCGATCGATATCTGCTCGCCGGCAAGATAATGGTCGCTGCCCTTGATCTTCATCAGCTGGATCAGCGCGTGCTTGGTGTCCGCGATGCCCTGCTTATGGGCGTCCTCGTCCTTGCCGCCGACGAAATCCGGGAAGAGATGATAGGCGACGACACCACCGATCGCCGGGCCATAGGTGTACGAGTCGACGATATTGGTGACCATGTCCATGCGCGCCCGGCTCTTCGGGTCGGACGGGATCAGTGCGATCCCCGGCAGCAGCACGTCGAGATACTGGCAGATCGCCGGCGTCTCGTAGATGCGAAAATCCTTGTGGTCGAGCACCGGCACCTTGCCGAACGGGTGGCGCTCGCGATGCTCCTCGCTCTTCGGTTCGCCTTCGAGAACGTTTACCTGAACCTGCTCGTAATTGCCGCCATGCTTTTCGGCGAAGAGCATCTTCACGGTGCGAACATAGGTGGAGCCATCGAAGCCCCAGAGTTTGTAATCGGCCACTATTTTGTTCCTTTTTTCGTAGTCTTTTCGGTGGCGTGACAGGTAGAAGCGACGCCGCCTTGCTCAAGGAGGCCACCCAAAAATTCCGTCTCTATCGCCTTGGACGCCCCCCTAATATTGCTCTTGAACACTAATTCTGTTTTTCCGGCTCGGTAAACAAGAGAAAAATTAGATGTCATGTTAATTAGACCTCCTGAAACGACTTTATTTTCTTTTTTAAACATCACACAAACAATTCCGTTCTTCGCAGAATTTAAGTCAGAAAAGAATACATACTTCCCATAACTAGAGGACATTAAAAAGCCAGCCAGAAACAAGCTAGCTATTGCAACAACAGATTGGATTCCACCAGTAATAATTCCAAAAAATACATAAAACCCCAAGAAAAAATACAAAATAAAAAATACAATAATAGCACTCAGCAAATCGTACACTAAAGAGTGAAAAATAAAACAGATCGA
Source organism: Fulvimarina thalattae (assembly GCF_040239565.1). Lineage (NCBI taxonomy): Bacteria > Pseudomonadati > Pseudomonadota > Alphaproteobacteria > Hyphomicrobiales > Aurantimonadaceae > Fulvimarina > Fulvimarina thalattae. The sequence goes on along the minus strand of NZ_JBEHWS010000007.1, from coordinate 139,736 downwards.
AGAAATCAGAAAAAATCCGAATCGACTAAGTATGGACTTTAATATTCGATAAATTACGCCTTCTAATCGAGAGAGCTGCGTTTTGTTAATTAATTCTTTTTCCGTGTTCAGGTTTTGAGCTTCTTCCAAGAACGCAAATGGTGTTTTCCAATTATTTATAATAAAGCCGGCAACTATGCCCGGAAATACTACTGACGCGCTATACGCTAAGGCATAAAACATCTCATTCACTGAAAGCAAAGAGATTACATTCCGAGAAAAAACGCCATAATATCCAACAATAAAAGAGAAAGACAAGAAAACCGCTATCGCCGTAAAGCCGGCGATAGCTTGCGTGACATTGCCACTAATCCAGAGGAGTAGCTGCTTCACTCCGCAGCGACACCCATCTTCATGCGTTCCATCTCTTGTAGCGCGCGGCGGTATTCGACCGGCATGACCTTTACAAATTTCGGGCGGTAGTGCTCCCAGTTGTCGAGCATCTCCTTGGCGCGGCTGGAGCCGGTGTAATGGAGATGGTTCGAGATCAGCTGGAAGAGCCGCTCGTCGTCGTGGCGTGTCATGTCGGAGGAGACGTCGACACGGCCCTTGTGCTGCAGGTCACCGCCATGGTGGTGCAGCTTTTCGAGGAGGTCGTCCTCCTCCGGCACCGGTTCGAGATCGACCATCGCCATGTTGCAGCGCTCTGAGAAGTCGCCGAGTTCGTCGAACACGTAAGCCACGCCGCCCGACATGCCCGCCGCGAAGTTGCGGCCGGTCTTGCCGAGAATGACGACGACACCGCCGGTCATGTACTCGCAGCCATGGTCGCCCGCGCCCTCGACCACCGCGATCGCGCCGGAGTTGCGAACGGCGAAGCGCTCGCCGGCGACGCCCCGGAAGTAACACTCGCCGGAGATCGCGCCGTAAAGCACGGTGTTGCCGACGATGATCGATTCCTCGGGAACGATCCGTGCTTCCTCGCTCGGCTTCACGATGATCCGCCCACCGGAAATGCCCTTGCCGACATAGTCATTGGCTTCGCCGGAGAGTTCGAACGTCACGCCGTGGGCGAGGAACGCGCCGAAGCTCTGGCCGGCCGTGCCGGTCAGCTTCACGTGGATCGTGTCGTCGCGCAGGCCCTTGAGCCCGAAGCGCTTGCAGACCTCGCCGGAGAGCATCGCGCCGGCCGAGCGGTCGACATTGATGATCTTGGTCTCGATCTCGACCTTCTGGCGGGCCGTAAGCGCGGCTTCGGCCTCCTTGATGAGCTTGCGGTCGAGAATGTCATCGATCGGATGCTGCTGAAGCTTGGTCCAGCGCATCTCCTCCTTCTCGGCCTTCGGCTTGAAGAAGACGTTGGTGAAGTCGATACCCCGCGCCTTCCAGTGCTCGATGACCTCGCGCTTGTCGAGCCAGTCGGACTGGCCGATGAGCTCGGCGAGGGACTTCACGCCCATCTCGGCCATTAACATCCGCACCTCTTCCGCAACGTAGAAGAAGTAGTTGACCACATGCTCCGGCGCGCCCTTGAAGCGCTGGCGCAGGACCGGGTCCTGGGTCGCGACGCCCACCGGGCAGGTGTTAAGATGGCACTTGCGCATCATGATGCAGCCGGCGGCGATCAGCGGCGCGGTAGAAAAGCCGAACTCGTCGGCTCCCAGCAACGCGCCGATGAGAACGTCGCGGCCCGTGCGCAGGCCGCCATCGACCTGAAGGCAGATGCGCGACCGAAGGCCGTTGAGCACCAGCGTCTGCTGGGTCTCGGCAAGGCCCATCTCCCAAGGGGAGCCGGCATGCTTGATCGAGGTCAGCGGCGAAGCGCCTGTCCCGCCGTCATAACCGGAGATCGTGACATGGTCCGCGCGCGCCTTGGCAACGCCCGCCGCGACCGTGCCGCAGCCGACTTCCGAGACGAGCTTCACCGAGACGTCGGCCGCCGGGTTCACGTTCTTCAAATCGTAGATCAGCTGGGCCAGATCCTCGATCGAATAAATGTCGTGGTGCGGCGGCGGCGAAATGAGGCCGACGCCCGGTGTCGAGAAGCGGGTCTTGGCGATCGTCGCGTCCACCTTGTGGCCGGGCAGCTGGCCGCCCTCGCCGGGCTTGGCCCCTTGCGCGATCTTGATCTGCAGCATGTCGCCGTTGACGAGATATTCCGTCGTCACGCCGAAACGCCCCGAGGCGATCTGCTTGATGGCGGAACGCTCCGGGTTCGACGAGCCGTCGCGCATCGGCTGGAAGCGATCGGCCTCTTCACCGCCCTCACCCGTGTTCGACTTGCCGCCGATCTGATTCATGGCGCGGGCGAGCGTGGTGTGCGCCTCACGCGAGATCGAACCAAAGGACATGGCCCCGGTCACAAAGCGCCGGACGATGTCCTTGGCCGGCTCGACCTCATCGATCGGGATCGGCTTGCGGCCCTGCTCTTCCGCGCTCTTGACCCGGAACAGGCCACGGATGGTCTGCTGCTCCGTCGTGGCCTCGTTCACCTGGGCGGCGTATTCCTGATAGCGATCCCAGCTGTCGGTGCGCACCGCATGCTGAAGCGTCGCCACGTTGTCGGGCGTCCACATGTGCTTCTCGCCGCGGATGCGATAGGCGTATTCACCGCCGACGGCGAGCGAACGGGCCAGCACCGGATCGTCGGAGAATGCGGCGCTGTGACGCTGCTCACTCTCCTTGGCGACCTCGGCGAGGCCGATGCCCTCGATCGTGGTTGCGGTCCGCGTGAAATACTTCTCGACGAATTCGGTGTTGAGGCCGACCACGTCGAAGATCTGAGCGCCGCAATAGGACTGGTAGGTCGAGATGCCCATCTTGGACATGACCTTCAGGATGCCCTTGCCGATCGCCTTGATGTAGCGGGTCACCACCTCGTTGGTGTCGACCTCTGGCGGGAACTCCCCACGCTGATGCATGGCGAGCAGGGAATCGAATGCAAGATAGGGGTTGATCGCCTCGGCGCCGTAGCCCGCAAGACAGGCGAAGTGATGCACTTCACGCGGCTCGCCGGATTCGATGACGAGACCTGCCGCCGTCCTCAGACCCTTGCGGATCAGGTGATGGTGGACGGCCGCGCAGGCGAGCAGCGCCGGGATCGGCAGGCGGTCAGGGCCGACCTGACGATCCGACAAGATGATGATGTTGTAGCCGCCGACGACCGCCGCCTCGGCCCGTTCGCAGAGCCGATCGAGCGCGCCTTCCATGCCGTCAGCCCCTTGGGCCGCGGGATAGGTCATGTCGATGGTCTTGGTATCGAAGCGGTCCTCGGTGTGGCCGATATTGCGGATCTTTTCGAGATCGCCGTTCGTCAGGATCGGCTGGCGCACTTCGAGCCGCTTCTTGCGCGACAGGCCCTCCAGATCGAAGATGTTCGGACGCGGGCCGATGAAGGAGACGAGGCTCATCACCAGCTCTTCGCGGATCGGATCGATCGGTGGGTTCGTCACCTGCGCGAAGTTCTGCTTGAAATAGGTATAGAGGAGCTTCGCCTCGCCCGACATAGCCGAGATCGGCGTATCGGTCCCCATGGAGCCGATGCCTTCCTGGCCGGTAGTGGCCATCGGAGCCATCAGCGCACGGGTATCCTCCAGCGTGTAGCCGAAGGCCTGCTGGCGATCGAGCAGCGAGACATCCGAGCGCGAAGCGCGCGGAGCGACGGGCTTCAGGTCTTCGAGGATGATCTGGGTATTCTTCACCCAGTCCGCATAGGGGTGCGCCTCGGCCATCTCCTTCTTGATCTCCTCGTCAGAGACGATGCGTCCCTTGTCGAGGTCGATGAGGAGCATGCGGCCAGGTTGGAGACGCCACTTCTTGACGACCTTGGACTCGTCGATGGCAAGCGTGCCGGCCTCGGAGGCCATGATGACGAGATCGTCGTCGGTGACGATATAACGAGCCGGACGCAGGCCGTTGCGGTCAAGCGTCGCGCCGATCTGCCTTCCGTCGGTGAAGGCGACGGCGGCCGGGCCGTCCCAGGGCTCCATCAGCGCAGCGTGATATTCGTAGAAGGCCTTGGTTTCAGGCGCCATCTGCTTGTTGCCAGCCCAGGCTTCCGGGATCAGCATCATCATCGCATGGGCGAGCGGATAGCCGCCCTCGACGAGGAATTCGAGAGCGTTGTCGAAACAGGCCGTGTCCGACTGACCTTCGTAGGAGATCGGCCAGAGCTTGGAGATGTCGTTGCCGAGGAGTTCGGAATCGACCGAGGCCTGCCGCGCCGCCATCCAGTTCACGTTGCCGCGCAGGGTGTTGATCTCGCCGTTATGCGCGATCATCCGGTAGGGATGCGACAGCTTCCAGGACGGGAAGGTGTTGGTCGAGAACCGCTGGTGAACGAGCGCGAGCGCGGACGTGAAACGCTCGTCCTTCAGATCGGCGTAATAGCGGCCGAGCTGATAGGCGAGGAACATGCCCTTGTAGACGATGGTGCGGCAGGAGAACGAGACCGGATAGAAGCCGTGATCGCGCCCGTCCTCTTCGGCCTGCACGCGGTTCGAGATCACCTTGCGCAGGATGTAGAGCTTACGTTCGAAGTCGTCATCCGAAGCGATATCGGCCGACCGGCGGATGAACAGCTGCTGGTGAACCGGCTCGGTGGCGACAATTTCCGGCGCGGTGGAAAGCGAATCGTTCGACACCGGAACGTCGCGCCAGCCGAGGATCGACTGCCCCTCGCTCGCAACCGACTCTTCGACGATATCGAGGATGCGGGCCCGCATCTGCTCGTCCTGCGGCATGAAGATATGCGCGACGCCATAGTGCCCCGGCTCGGGGAGTTCGACGCCCTGCTCCGCCATGACGGCCTTGAAGAATTCATGCGGGATCTGGACCAGCATGCCCGCGCCGTCGCCCATCAGAGGATCGGCGCCCACCGCGCCGCGATGGGTTAGGTTTTCCAGAATTTCCAGGCCCTTCGCGACGATCGAATGGGACTTCTCGTTCTTCATATGGGCGATGAAGCCAACGCCGCAGGCATCGTGCTCGTTGCGCGGATCATAGAGACCGGCACGCGTCGGCCGGGTCCGGTCAAACTCACCCTTGACGGCTGGAACCGTGAGGTTCGCGCTCAGCGCGATGGGCGCGCTCGAAGCGCTGAGTTCGAGGGATGGCGTCATCTTCGTCATCGCGTCGTCGTCCTCTCCACGCGTCGCCTGAGCCGACGCGATTCTTCAAAAATCATCTCTGATGGGTGACGCGGTTACGGGCCTATCGCCCGGTCCGCAAGTGTCTCCATCCGCCATAAGGGCACGTCGACCATGAGGATCATGGCGGCACCCTTTATTTGTCAGGCTTTCCGGAGCGGGCGACCCCGGACCGAAAATTATGGCAGCATTGCTGTCCTATTACCGGAAATATGCCAGATGCGCAAGAGGTGAGCAAGCAGGCGAAAAGCCGCGCTGAACCTGCCTAGAGGCGGTCTGCGACAGTGATCCGGCTTGCGCCTCGCGATGCTCCGCTATACGCCGCCGTCTCATGAACTTCGCATCCGACAACTGGTCCGGCGCTCATCCCGCCATCAACGAATCTATCGCACGCGCGAGCGCCGGAATGGCCGCGGCCTACGGCGCCAGTGACCTCGACAAGGCTGTCGAGCGGCGCTTCGACGAACTCTTCGAGCGGGAAGTGGCCGTCTTCTTCGTCGGTACGGGCACGGCAGCCAACTCGCTCGCCTTCGCCTCGGTCAACCGGCCGGGCGGCGTCGTCATGTGCCATCGCGAGGCTCATGTCATCGAGGACGAATGCGGCGCGCCGGAGTTCTTCACGCACGGCGCGCGGATGGCTCCGGTCGACGGTCCCGACGGGAAGATCGACCCGGCGAATCTCGAACGCGAGCTCGCGCGCTTCAAACCGGACTTCGTTCATGCCGGGCAGCCGATGGCGGTCACGATCAGCCAGCCCGGTGAGGCCGGTACGATCTACACCGCCAGCGAGGTAGAGGCGATCGCGGCGATCACCCACAAGCGCGGATTGACGCTTCACATGGACGGCGCGCGGTTCGCCAATGCCCTCAGCGCGACAAACATGTCGCCGGCCGAGATGACCTGGAAACTCGGGGTCGACATCCTCTCCTTCGGCGCGACGAAAAACGGCTGCTGGTGTGCCGAAGCGATCGTCGTATTCGATCCTGAGAAGGCGACCCAGTTTCCGTTTATCCGCAAGCGAGGGGCGCAGCTCTTTTCGAAGACGCGCTTCGTCGCCGCGCAGTTTACTGCCTATCTGGAAGACGATCTATGGCTGCGCCTCGCCGACCATTCGAACGCCATGGCCGATCGATTGCGCGAAGGGCTGGACGCCTCTGCGAATGCGAGGCAGGCCTGGGCGACGAAATCCAACGAGGTTTTCGCAGTTTTTGGAAAGGCGCAAGCTGAGGCTCTGAGAGCCGAAGGCGCAGTCTTCTATGACTGGAATGCCCCGCACGGCATGCACGACCTGACGAGCCCGGACGAGATGCTCGCAAGGCTCGTCACCTCATGGTCGACGGAACCTGCGGATATCGATCATTTCCTCCAACTCCTTGATCGTGCTTGAGAAGCGACGTATCTTTCGGAGTGATCCGCCTCGAATGACGGATTTGAGACAGGAGGAGAAATCTGATGTCCATCAGTGCATTCGAACAGGGCAAGCTTGCCTATAAAACCAATCTTCCGATGTCGGCCTGCGAATATCCGCGCGGCTCCGACTTCCGGGCCCAATGGCTCGCGGGCTGGACGGCGCTACGCCGGAATGACGAGCGCGGCATCCATCCGGAGCCGACCTCACGGATGATGGCCGATTTCGCCCGCAGCCAGACGCGCGGACCCTCGGTGCCGCGCCAGAGCTGACGCGTTCATCCGGTTGAATGCAAGCAGCGGCGGCTTTCGGGCCGCCGTTTTTTGTTCAAGAAGGAAAAGACCGGAAACCATACGAAAACGGCGCCCCTTTCGGGACGCCGCAGAATAGGTGGAAGCGGGCCTTGGATCAGGCTGCTTCGGTCTCGATCTTCTTGGCATTCTGATTGCCAGCGGTCGAAATCTCGATCTTGCGCGGCTTCATCTGCTCGGGGATGACGCGCTCGAGTTCGACGTGCAGAAGGCCGTTCTTGAGGCTCGCGCCGCGAACCTCGACGTGATCGGCAAGCTGGAAGCGCCGTTCGAAGGCACGCCCGGCAATACCGCGATGCAGATATTCGACCTGCTTATCGCTCTCGTTCTCGGCCTTTTCGCCCTTCACCAGAAGCGTGTTCTCGCGGGACTCGATGAAGAGTTCATCTTCGGCAAAGCCCGCGACCGCCATGGTGATGCGGTAGTCGTTCTCGCCGGTACGCTCGATGTTATAGGGCGGATAGGTTTGGCCGCTTTCCGGCTGCGAGACATTGTCGAGCATCGAAAACAGACGATCGAAGCCGACGGTCGAGCGGTACAGCGGACCAAAATCAACGTGACGCATAGGTGTTCTCCTTAAGAAGCAACGGTGTGCGTGAATATCGAACCGGTTCCAAACGCCCCATCTGGCGACGCTTCCCGGCCCGTGACCCCTTTCGGCGGCCATAAACAAAAAATGGTTTTCCGCGATTTTCGATTCAAGAGAGGATGCCGTTGGGGAGCTACAAAATTTTCGGGAGTATATCGTTATTCATTCTATCGGGACGCCGGTTCCGTTTAACAGGCGGCAATTCGGCAAATTGATCGGCTATCAGCCGATCGCGCAGCTGATATGAACAGAAAATGAACGGATATGTCCGGTTCCATTCATTCCGCGATCACTACGTTTCGGCAATTCGGTGAGGGCGCGCTTCGACGCGCCCGTTGATTTGCTATATAAAGCTTAACACCGAGCGCGACCCGATCTGTGGCCCGCGGAGCTAGACGCTTGCAGGTCGCACGAAATCGGTCGCAGCGTCCCGTCCCTTCCGCTGTGGCCGCTAGAGCCGGGAGACCCTCGCGGGGCTCCCGGTTCGCTCTTTGGGAGCTCAGATCCGCACCAAAGGACAGTGAGATTTTGACGGTTCGCCACGACCGGCGATAAGGATATGCGCTGGCCGCGACAGGCCGATATTCAAAGTCAGCACGGCCGGTTACCTGGATATTCTTCGATGAGCGAAAACATGACGCCGGACGGGTTCGTCGAGATCAAGGGCAATCCTGCCCCGCCGAACCTCGTTGCGAAAATCATGACGACGACAGACGGCGTCGAACTCAGATGCGCCATATCCAAGCCAGACGACGGCAATCGCGGCACCATCCTGCTGCTTCAGGGGCGGAACGAGACAGTCGAGAAATATTTTGAGACCATGGCCGATCTCAACGCGCGTGGGTTTACAGTCGCGACCTTCGACTGGCGCGGCCAGGGAGCTTCGGCAGCCCGGCGTCTTAAAGCCGCCGAGAAAGCAGATCCCCCGCGAAAGACCGGACGGCGGATCGGACATGTTCGCCGAATGAAGGGCTATCGTACCGATCTCGAATGCGTCGTTAAGAATCTTCTTTTGCCGGACTGCCGCCCGCCCTATTCGGTCCTTGCTCATTCGATGGGCGGGCTTGTCGCCCTCGTCGCAGCTGACGAACTGACGAACCGCATCGAGCGCATGGTCCTGACCGCCCCGCTCGTCTCCCTCCCGGAAAGCTGGATACCCGCCGGTCTGGTTTCGGGCGTCGCCTGGATCGCGCGGCTCGTCGGTTTCGGTCGCGTTCCGGTCAAGATCGGCGCGTTGCCGGGAGCCGTCGGCACACCAGCTGACAATCCCCTGACGAGCGACCCGCGACGCTTCGAGCGTAACAAGCTGCTGGCTAAAACTTATCCAGGGCTCTTTCTGAGCGCCCCGACCTTCGGCTGGGTCGCCAGCATGACGAGCGCTATGAGACGGTTCGACCGGTCGACAGTGATCGCCCGGCATTCCATTCCGACGCTCTTCATCTGTGCGGGCTCGGATCGCGTGGTTTCGACACGCGCCGCAGAAAGACTTGCCTGGCGTATGCGCACCGCCTCCAGTCTGACGCTCCCGGAAGCCCGGCACGAATTGCTGCAAGAAAAGGATCGCTACCGTGAACCCCTGCTAGCTGCTGTGGAAACCTTTCTCGGTGAAGCTATGCCCGATATGGCTTTGGAGAGCCAAAGTGAAACGACGGCAGATGGACCTCGACCAGCAGGCACAGGCGCAAAGACAGGGAAAGCCCCGCCGCTTTTCGACATGACGGATCAGACCCGCGAAAAAGGAGAGGCCCAGCGGGAAACGGCTTGACGATCGAGCGTGCCTTTAAACCTGGAGTGCAGCCGGCAGCGCTGGCGACCCAACGCAGCGCATTTTTCTACATCTGATCCATGATGCTGATTGCGGCAGGTGCCAGAATGACAGCCAAAAGCACCGGCAGGAAAAAAACAATCATTGGCACGGTGAGTTTGGGCGGCAACGCAGCCGCTTTCTTTTCTGCAAGGTTCATCCGCAGATCCCGGTTTTCCTGAGCCATGGTGCGGAGTGCGGTCCCGACTGGCGTACCGTAGCGCTCGGCCTGCGTCAGCGCGGTCATCGTCGCGCGGACACCGTCGAGATCCGTTCTTGCCATGAGATTGTCGTATGCCGCACGCCGCTCGGGAAGATATGACAGCTCCGCGCAGGTCAGGACCAGTTCCTCCGCCAAGGGGACAGACTGGACGCCGATTTCTTCCGCGACCTTCTTGAAGGACGCCTCGATCGACTTTCCGGACTCCACACAGATCAGCAATAAGTCGAGTGCATCGGGCCACGCCCGCTGAATTGACGCCTGGCGCTTGGTAGCCACATTGCGAATGTACATCACCGGCAGCACGAAGCCGATATAGGCTACAGCAAGACAGGCGACGACCCGGATCATCAACGGCTGTCCTTCGAGAAAGCCAAATCCCATAATGTAAAGCAGTGCGAAGGCCAGCAGGGCCAAGGCCAAAACGATCCGCAAAAAGAGGAAGAGAGTCAGGTTGCGCTGGCTGCGAAAGCCTGCGACCCGGAGCTTGGCAACCGTCGCCTCGTCGACGAGCGCTTTCCTCAGATTGAGTGAGTCGACGACCTTTGAGGCAACGCCTTTCTGCTCAATTTGTCGAAGGCTCTGTTTGCCGCCCTTTTCCCGTCCGAGCTTGGCGCGTTCTCGCGCCCGCATCTCGTCGCGCTCGATCGCAACCGACTTCATGCGACTCTGCAGACGACTGCGAGAAAGCTGTGGCAGGACGACAGCGAGCACACTGACAAAGACAGCACACGACAGGACGATGCTGAAGAAGACCTCTGGTCGGATACCGAATAATGCGAATAATTCTTGCATTGAGATCAGTTCTTTCAGTCAACTGGACGGCAGACGGTCGACAACAAATGGCGGAAGCCGATATCAGATATCGAAATTGATCATTTTCTTCATGATGAGAACGCCGGTGATCATCCAGAACACCGCACCGATGAGTACGAAATTTCCGCGCGGGTCCTGAAAAAGTACGTTCATGTAATCCGGTGCAGTGATGTAAATCATGCCGGCAACGAAGAGCGGGATGGCACCGATGATACTGGCAGACGCTTTCGCCTCCATCGACACGGCCTGGATTTTCTGACGCATTTTCTTGCGCTCACGTAGAACCTTGGAAAGGTTTCCAAGCGCCTCCGACAGGTTACCGCCGGCCTGGGACTGAATCGCGATGACGATGGCGAAGAAGTTCGTTTCAGGAAGCGGCACCTGTTTGTAGAGACGTTCGCAGGCATCGGAGAGCGTGACGCCCATCTGCTGCGCCTCGACGATCTTGCGGAATTCACCCGAGACCGGCTCCGGCACATCGCTGACGACGGTTCGAAGCGTGTCGTTGAGTGGCAATCCGGCCTTCACACCGCGCACGATCAGGTCAATCGCGGTCGGGAAGCTGTTGGAGAAGTCATTGATCCGCTTCTTTCTGCGGTTCGCCAAAAAGAAATGCGGTAATCCAAGTCCGGAAATCACGGCGATACCAGCTGCGGCAAGGAGGGGCAGTCCGAAGACCACCGAAACGAGAAAAGCCGCGAACGCGAGGCACGCTGAAACCACGTAAAACTGCTTGGGCGTAATCTTCAAACCGGACTGGTTGATGCGCTGCTGAAGCGTTGGCTTGGAGGAATGGTCGCCTCGCTCCTTTGCGCGATCCTCCAGATCCTTGAGATTGCTCTGAAGCGCGCGCCGACGCTTGGCTTGCTCCTGCACGCGCTCCTTGGCCTCGCTCATCCGCGAGCGGTCTGCCTCGTCGCGCGAATAGGCGGTCTTTCGCGCTGCCATGCGCTTCGAAGCCGCCAGTTTAGGCTGCATGAGCGCATAGGCCACGCCGCCGGCCGCTAGCGTCGACAGAACAACAAAGAAAATCATCGTAAGAGGCGTCATCAGAAGCCGTCCCGTTCGCTATCCGGGCTGCTGGCGTCAAGCGCGGCGGCGAGCCGGCCTTCTTCGCCGTAATAGCGTGCCTTGTCCCAGAATTTCGGACGTCCAATGCCCGTCGAGCGATGCTTGCCGATGAGCCGGCCGCTCGCGTCCTCGCCCTCGATGTCGTAGACGAACAGATCCTGGGTGGTGATCACGTCGCTTTCCATGCCCACCACCTCGGTGATGTGGGTAATGCGGCGGGAACCGTCGCGAAGACGCGCGGCCTGGACGATAACGTCCACCGACCCGCAGATGATTTCCTTCACGGTCTTCGAAGGCAGCGAATAGCCGCCCATCGCGATCATCGACTCCATACGGTTGAGGCATTCGCGCGGGGAGTTGGCGTGGATCGTGCCCATGGAGCCGTCATGGCCGGTGTTCATTGCCTGGAGAAGGTCGAAGACCTCTGGTCCGCGCACCTCGCCGACCACGATCCGCTCGGGACGCATACGCAGGCAGTTCTTGACGAGATCGCGCATGGTGATCGCGCCCTCGCCTTCGATGTTGGGCGGACGCGTTTCGAGGCGCACCACATGGGGCTGCTGAAGCTGAAGTTCGGCCGAGTCTTCGCAGGTGACGATGCGCTCGTCGCGGTCGATGTAGTGCGTCAGACAATTCAGAAGCGTGGTCTTACCGGAGCCGGTACCCCCGGAGATTACGACGTTGCAGCGAACGCGGCCAATGATCTGAAGAATTTGGGCGCCTTCGGGCGTGATCGTTCCGTATTTGACGAGCTGATCGAGGGTCAGCTTGTCCTTCCTGAACTTACGAATGGTCAACGCTGCACCATCGAGGGCAAGCGGCGGTGCGATGACGTTGACGCGCGATCCATCGGGAAGACGAGCGTCACAGATTGGCGAGGTCTCGTCGACGCGGCGCCCGACCTGACTGACGATACGCTGGCAGATATTCAGGAGCTGCTGATTATCACGGAACTGAACGTTCGTTTCGACGGTCTTGCCATCGACTTCGATAAAGGTCTGCTTGGCTCCGTTGACCATGATATCGGCGATATCGTCGCGCGCAAGTAGAGGCTCGAGTGGACCATAGCCCAGAACGTCGTTGCAGATGTCGGCGAGCAGGTCCTCCTGCTCGGCGATCGTCATCGCATAGTTCTTGATGGCGATGATGTCGTTGACGATATCGCGGATTTCTTCTCGCGCTGTCTCGATATCCATGCCGGCAAGCTGGGACAGATCGATCGTATCGATCAGCGCGGCAAAGACCTGGCTCTTGCGGTCGTAAAAGGCCTCGTCCCGCTTGCCGGTCGCACGCGTGGAAGCTGCCGGTTTCGCGGGCGTCGCCTCTGCAACCATATAAGTCTCGCGCGACCGGCTTTCGCTCGCAGCACGGCGCGGGGGTTCGGCAACCGGAGGCGCGCTCGGTTTGGGTTTCGGCGCTTCGCCGACCGAGCGCTCCTTAACGACCGCACCGCCGGGCGAAGAGCTCTGTTGGGTGCGTTTACCGAACATTCAACCTCTCCAGATGTTGCCTATCTCTCTCCCTCACTGAGGTTCTGAGAGCATGATCAAGCCGTGCCGTACGGCGGGACGGGACTTCATGCCGCCGATTTCTTGAAACCGAGACGATCGAGCAGGCTGGGCTTCTTCGGGGCCTTGGCGATGCCGCGTCCCGTGAGCTGGTGGGCCAGATCGTCGAACAGCTTGGCGACGTCGTGCTTGGGCGCGCTCTGCCTGATCATCAGTCCGCCATTCGCAGCCTCGCCGAAGAGCTCAGGTTCGAAGCCCAGGACGATCGCGGGCTGAAGGTTCAGCGGTTCGCAGAATTCCTCGATGGCGATCTCGGGCTTCTTCGGTATACCAACCTGACTCATTACCAGGATCGGCGGCCCATCATTGGGTCTCAGCTTCGTAAGAGTCTCGATGATGTTCTTTGCGTTGCGGAGATTTGCAAGATCAGGCGCCGCAGTCACAACGACCTGATCGACCTCGGAGAGAACCGAACGTGTCCAGTCCGTCCAGAGATGCGGCATGTCGAGCGCGACGATCGGCGCAGTCCGCTGGGCGGTCTCGATGAGGATTCGATAAGCCTCGAGATCAAATTCATAGGTGCGGTCGACGACCGACGGGGCGGCCAGAAGCGACAGATGCTCGCCGCACTTGGAGAGAAGGCGATCGAGCAGGGTCTCGTCCATCTCCTGATAAGACGCCAGTGCTTCGAACATGCCTTGGGGCGGGTCACGATCGAAATCGATATTCGCCGTTCCGAAAGCAAGATCGCAGTCGGCGAGAATCGATTCCGTTTCGAAGAGCTGCGAAATCGACCAGACGGCGTTATGTGCGACTGTCGAAGATCCCACGCCGCCGCGCGCGCCGAGGAAAGCGATCGAACGGCCGAGCGGCTCGGCGTCCGCCGAGGTGAAGATATCGGAGATCGCACCCAGGATATCGGCGATAGAGATCGGTGCGACGAGATATTCCGAAATCCCGCAGCGCATCAGCTCACGATAGAGGTGGACGTCGTTGTAATGCCCTATGACGACGACCTTCGAGCCCGGATCGCAGACGTCGGCGAGCGTGTCGAGCGCTTTCATCAGATCGACCGGTTCCATCCGCGTCTCGAGGATGACGAGATTAGGGGTCGGCGACGACGAAAAGTGGTCGATCGCGGCACGATGGCCGCCCATATTGACCTTGAAGTTCGCCTTTGCGACGCGCCGGTCCCCCGCCGCATTCTGAAGGGTGTTGCAGACGGCGTCACTTTCGCAGAAGGCCTGAATCGAGACGCGCGGGATCGGGCGGACGTTTTCCACGACCTCGCCGACCTCATAATCTTCATGCAGCTCAGCCGGATTGTTTTCGGAACGGCTTACCATTGGTATTCGCTCTCCATCGGGGGCTGTTCGGACGAGAAGCGCTCACCCTGGCGATACTTCTCGATCACCTGATCCCGGCGCTCGCCATCGACCGGGCCCATGCCGCGAGGCGACAGGAGGTCTCGCGGATCGGCGATCTGGGCGGCAAGATTCTGCTGTGTGGCGCAGCCGAAATTGGCGTAGTTCTTGTTCTCATGCGTGCTGCCGAGATCTTCCGGCCAACGACCACAAGGGCCGGTCTGGGCAACCAGCGTGGAGTAAGCCAGCCTCACCGGAGTCGCCCGCAACGCATCGTGAGCCGCATAGCTCTGAAGAATGATCCGATCGCGTGAGACACCCGCCTTCATCAGCGTCCGCGTCGCCTCGTGGGCGATGCTCGTCGCTGCCGCCGAATTTCGGGAACCGTAAGGCACAAGAACGGTCATCGTGTCCGCTCCGGAGCGGCGGAAACGACTGGCGAAGTCCTGAATACGTCCGCTATCCGACATCGCCAGTTCGCGGTCCGAGGAGACCACGGGAATATCGATCGCCTCGTCGGCCTCCGACACGACGATCGGGTGGCGCGTCCGGTAGTCATCGGGGACCGAACCCACCTCGATATGGTGGACATTGCCGCAAGCACCGAGCGCAAAAGCGAGACCGACGAGCGAGACCTTGGCCAGCGGCCGGAGAAGGGAATGCATCATGATGTTCAAATCTCCGGCCTATTTGTAGATGTAACCGACAACGCCGTGATACCGGCCAGGGGGCAGCTTGGTCTCGGAATGACCGTAGACGCGGTTGATCTTACCCAGGAAGTTGCCGGCACCATCGCTAGCGAAAGCGAGTCCATCGTCCGGTCGGGCGAGCGCCTCGCGACCCACGGGTCGTACGAGATAGGGCGTGACGATCACGACGAGTTCGGTCTCGTAGCGCTGAAAATCGCGGCTGCGGAAAAGCGATCCAAGGATCGGAAGCTTCGAAAGCCCCGGAAATCCTGACACGACCTGACGGACTTCGTCGCGTACGAGACCTGCGATGACGAGGGAGCCGCCGGAGGGGAGTTCGACGGTGGTGTCGGCGAGGCGTTTGCGGATACCGATTGTATTGACACCGGGCGCGACACCAGCTGGCGTATTGAAAGGATTTTCGAAGGTCGGTTCAGATACACTCGTACGTATCTTAAGACTGATACGTCCCGGCGATAAAACTACCGGCGTAAAATCGAGACCAATTCCATAATCGACTTCGCGGCTCTTATACTCGACGGAAGCCGGCGTGGTATCGTAGCCGACGATTTCTCCAGCGTTATTTATAATTGGCGTCCGGGTTTCAGGAGTTTCGTCCTTACCATTTGCCAGAGTAAATTCACCGCCAACCTTGAAACTCGCGCTCTCGCCTGAGATCGCGGTAAGACTTGGCTCTGCGAGCGTGCGCATGACCCCAGCCTGGTCGAGAGCAGCCAGCTGAGCATCAATATCCGTGTTGCCAATCATACCGCCAAGCGAAGCACCGGACTGCGAGAATGCTTTACCTAAACCGAACGGATTGTCGGAGATCGCGTTAAACGTCATTCCGTCTATCGTGCTTCCGACGGCACCATTCAGCCCCAACTGCTTGACAACAGACCGCTGCACCTCCGCGACGGTCACTTTCAGCGTCACCTGATCCTCACCTTCGATCTGCAGCAGATTGATGATCTGGCTTTCCCGGCGTGCCTCGCTGGCGAATGCGACATCGCCGTTAGACCCCTCCGCCTCGCCGCCCGCCGAGGCCGAACGAATATACTGGCCGGTCGTCGCCTCACCACCTGTAAGATAAGCGTTTGCGATCTGGCTGACCCGTTTAGCGTCAAGCGGAGTGCGAACGCGGCCGGTCAGAACGACGTTGTCGTTCATGATCTCTACCTTCACGTTGGAATCCGGGACGTATTTGCTGATCGCCGCCGAGAGGCCGGCGATGTCGCGCTCGATGCGAATGTCGATCGAAGCGATCTGACGATTGGCCTGGTCGAAGACTATGAGGTTCGTCTGCCCAACCTGCTTACCGAAAAGATAGATGTGCCGCTTGTCGCGCGTAAGCGCATCGGCAATCGATGGGTTCGCAACGAGAATGTCGTGTGCGTCGGCGGACAGAACCAGCACCTTGGACTTATCGAGCCCAAGGTCGATCCGAGTATGACCAGCTCCGACCTGAACGATGTTCTGCTGAGCATAGGCCGGAAGGGTAGCCGCGAGCGGCGAAAGCACTACCGCGGCCGCGAGGGCGAGCGCTTGGGAAAGGGTTTTGATCGACATCGCACGCTCCTCGATCTTGGTCACTGGACGGAGTGAGACGCTCATTCTGGGACCTTCACATCTTCGACCGTGCCGTAGCGGACAATCCGCACAGGCCCGCGTTTGGCCTTCTCTTCGGCAAGGAGAAAGGCTGCGTAGCCGGGCGAGCCGGGAACCGAGTCGGCAAGGGATCTCAGAGACAGGACGAAGCGATCGGCGAGCTGCTGGGCTGCGGTCAGGGCTTCAGCCTGTTCGCCATCGACTTCAAGGGTTGCGACAGAGCCAACGACGTTACGCTGGCCTTCGGTGTCCTCGATCGTCTGATCGATCGCAAGCACACGCAGATTGCGCAGCACGGTTTCGGTGAGAATTTTCGAACCTGCTCCGTCGTTGCCCTCTGCGCGACGGGTCATGATGACGTCGACATGGTCGTTGGGCAGGATGAAACCGCCAGCCGCAGTGGCGGCCGCAATCTGAACAGCAACGGCCCGCTTGCCAGCCGGAAGAAGCGCGGAGAGAAAACCGGAATCGGATTTGATCAGCTTGCTGGAGCGCACGGGCTCGCCAGCAAAGAAGGCCTGCCGGGCGATCGTGCCGTCGAGTTCACTAATGGCTTGGGGCTGTTCCTTCTTGAGGATAAAGCCTTCGCCGATGCCGTCGACCGGCCATTTCTGCCAGGCGAAGCCGCCATTGAAACGCATGCCCATCGGCACGTCGTTCGAGGAGATGAGGACATCTTCGAGCTTGACCGGCGGCTGCGCTGGGGCCGCGGTGATGATGACCGGTTCCTGCTCGGCGGGAGTCGAAAAATTCAGCGCGACAAAACCCGCGCCGATCGCGGCCAAAGCAGCCACGCCTATAACGATGATCTGGCTTCGGTTCATCGATAACTCCCGCGTTTCCTGCGGCATCCCGCAAGTCTTCGCGTCGGTTATCGCCCGGCAATCCTCAATGTATGGTTAATCAAGCATGAAAATTGCCGAGAAATGTCTCGGCAGCCTCGGAAACAAAGCCGAAACAAAATCGAATTCGGCGATCAGGACAGGCGCATGGCCGCTTCCAGGATCGGTCCTTCAGCATAGACGTAGAGCCCTGAGATACCCAGCGCAACGCCATAGGGAACGCCCGTCTTATCGGTGAGCAACCGATCGGCGAACACATAACCCGTTACCGGAACAGCCAGGCTGCGAGCGTAGAGAATCCCGATCGCCATCAGGCCGCCCAGAGCGCTGGCGATCACGAGATAGGTCATCGCATCGTATGGTCCTATCCAGAAAGCCGTCGCTGCCAACAGTTTGGCATCGCCCCCTCCCATCAGATTTGCTGCGAACATTGCAAAACCGATCAGGAATGCGAGAATTCCAAAACTAGAATGCCCGAGAAAATCGGACGTCGACATGCCGCAAAGATAGGCTGCCATAGGAAAAGCGATCGCGAGCAAGATACACAGGCGGTTCGGAATGGTCATCGTCATGATGTCCGAAATCGCGGCGTAAATCATGCAGAGGGGAAAGACTGTTGTCAGAAAAAGATACGACATGGTCTCTTTCCTCTTTTTGAAAGTCGAAATATCTGCGTGGAGGGAGCGCCATGCGCTCCCTCCAAGGCTTCTCGATAAACAGTCGGCTTATTTAATCGCCTGCAACTTCATTCGAGATCTTCGTGAAACCGGTGACCATGTTGTCGCTGAGGGTCCCGAGAATGGTGATCATCCCAACAGCGACGATACCGGCGATCAGAGCATATTCGATGGCGGTGGCGCCGGATTCATTTTTGAGGAAACGCGCAAAAGTCTTGGACACGGTGAATACCTTTCTTCACTGGACAGCACGTCCGTCGATTGTTCAGCATCGATCGGATTTTTCGACCCTAGCCACCGCCTGTTTCGATCGACTTAAAGTTTATCCTTACTCTTTTCTAAGGATTGGGAAGCGGTTTCATGGTTAACCAATCCATAAATCGGCATTTACTTGAGATTCATCATGCTGTGGGACGGTCGGTCGCAATCGTCCTCACACGCAAATCATTTGGAGCGCCGATGCGTCGCCCTCTCATCAGAGCCGGTCTTCTCGGAGCCGTCCTTGTCCTGGCAGTCTCGGGCCTTGCCCGAGCGGAGGCGAGCAAGGAGCCGATAGCAGTCGCCGTCGATCACGCGCGTATCCTGCAAATCGATCGCGGTGCCGGGACCGTCATAATCGGCAACCCCGCGATCGTGGATATCGAGGTCCTCAGCGAGCACCGCCTCGTTTTGACGGGCAAGAGCTACGGCATAACAAATGTCGTGATCCTCGACCGCAACAACGACGTCCTGATGGACGAACAGGTAGCGGTGCAGACCTTCGAAGAAAACACGGTGCGCATTTACCGGCAGTCCCAGCGCCAGACCTATGCCTGTGCACCCAAATGCGAGCCCACCGTCACGATCGGCGACAACGAACAGGTTTTCCAGCTTTCGAGCTCGCAATATCAGGAGCGTCGCCGGATCGCCGAAGAGGCCGCAAAGCCTTAACGACAGTTTAAAAGGTTCTTGTCGGCTGAAAAGGCGCGATATGTGTAAGCGGACACGTCTTTACGAGGGATGCGTCCGATGCCCAGAGCCGTCATCATCGTTCTCGATTCCGTTGGCATAGGCGGTGCGCCTGACGCCGCCGAGTTCGGCGATGAAGGCGCCAATACGCTTGGTTCGATCTTTCTGGCATCTAAGGACGGAAAAGGCGATCGAGCTGGGCTTCGCGAAGGTCCGCTACAGCTTCCCAACCTCACCCGGCTCGGGCTCATGCATGTTGCAGGCCTCGACGACGGCCAGCAACGGCCGGAGGCCTTGCACGGCCTTGCCCGAGAAATATCGCGCGGCAAGGATACGCCTTCCGGTCATTGGGAAATCGCTGGCGTTCCGGTTCCTTTCGAATGGGGCACCTTCCCCGATACCGAACCTTCGCTGCCACCTTCTCTCGTGCGACAGATCATGGACGATACGCGCATTCCCGGTATTCTCGGCGACAAGCGAGCCTCGGGCACCGACATCCTGCGGGAACTCGGCGAGGAGAGCGTACGATCGGGAAAGCCGATTCTCTATACCTCCAGCGACAGCGTGCTTCAGATCGCGGCGCATGAGGAGCATTTTGGGCTCGACCGGCTCATGACGCTCTGCGAAGCGGCCCGGAAGCACTGCGATCCACTCAACATCGCGCGTGTGATTGCCCGACCATTTCGAGGAGAGAGCGCCGAGAACTTCAAGCGAACAGCCAATCGCCGGGACTTTTCCGTGCCGCCGCCCGGCGAAACGATTCTCGACACCGCGCAGACATCGGGACGAAGGGTCTACGGCATCGGCAAGATCGCGGACATCTTCGCCCATCGCGGTGTTGACGTGTCGATCAAGGGCGACGGCAACATGGCGCTCCTCGATGCGACGCTCGATGCGATAGAGCGGGCAGAAGACGGAGACCTCATCGTCTCGAACCTCGTCGATTTCGACATGGTGTATGGACACCGGCGCGACATCGCCGGCTATGCGGCGGCTCTGGAAGCCTTCGACGCGCGCATTCCGGAAATCGAGAGCGCTTTGCGGCCGGGCGACCTCTGCATCATCACCGCCGATCATGGATGCGACCCGACCTTTCAGGGCACCGACCACACACGGGAACGCGTTCCGATCCTTGGGCTAGGGCCGGACATCGAGCCGCGCGATATCGGGGAACGCGACACTTTCGCCGATATCGGAGCAAGCGTCGCGGCCCATCTTGGATTGAAGCCCGGTCGATTCGGAACTTCCTTTCTCTGACGAGTCCGCTTTATCTGCGGTCGGATGGAATCAACGCATGGGAACCGGCATGGACGGCGTCACGGTCATCGATCACCCTCTCGTTCAGCACAAGCTGACAATCATGCGAAAGAAGGAGACGTCGACGGCGAGCTTCCGGCGCCTCCTTCGCGAGATATCGACGCTCCTCTGCTACGAGGTGACGCGTAAGCTCGAAATCACGACAGAACGCATCGAAACACCTCTCATGGAGATGGACGCGCCGGTTCTGGAGGGGAAAAAGCTTGTCTTCGCCTCGATCCTGCGAGCCGGAAACGGTCTGCTCGAAGGCATGCTCGATCTCGTGCCGGCTGCGCGGGTCGCCCATGTGGGGCTTTACCGCGACGAGACGACACTCGAACCCGTCGAATACTATTTCAAGGCGCCGGAGCATTTGGGCGACCGCCTTGTGATCGTAGTCGATCCGATGCTTGCAACTGCGAACTCGGCGATCCTGGCCGTGGAGCGGCTGAAGCAGCAGGGCGCATCCAATCTCCGCTTCTTGTGCCTTCTCGCGGCACCGGAAGGCGTGGAGCGTTTTCGCGAAGCCCACCCGGACGTTCCGGTTTTCACTGCCGCGATCGACAGCCATCTCAACGATCTTGGCTATATCGTACCGGGTCTCGGGGACGCCGGCGACCGCATGTACGGGACCAAATAGGCCCAGATAACTGAATGGCGTTTTCGGCTCCTTTACCCTCTTCGCAACGAGGATTCTGGATAAGCCTATCGGTTCAAACTCCGTAAGCTCCGCATCGCTACTCTCGGCGCACTTTATTCAGTGAGAATTGAGGCGCCCCGCCATGATGTCCCGTGCGATTTTTCTCCTGGCCGTTTGCTCTCTGGGCGGATTGGCCGCTCCCTCGGTCTTCGAGAACTATCTCAGCAATCAGCGCTCTGGTCCGGAGCGGCTCGATCCGGCAACGCCTGTACTGAAAGCTGCAACCCGGCCTGCTCCTGCGGATGCGCAGAGCGACGGATTCGGCCGGAACGTCATTCTGGACGCTGATGAGACGGGTCATTTCCGGGCAGATGTCAGGCTGAACGGAATGCGTAATTCCGTTCTGATCGATACGGGCGCGACAAAGGTCGCGATCGACGAGAAGACCGCAAGGCAGATCGGCATCTACCCACAACCGAGCGACTGGACCGTTCCCGTCCAGACCGCGAACGGCATGGCGAAGGCAGCGAACGCACGGATCGATCGGGTCGAGATTGGCACGATTGTCGTTCGCGACGTCGATGCGCTGGTACTCGAGGAAGGAACACTCGGTGTAACGCTGCTCGGAATGAGCTTTCTGTCCCAGCTCGACCGCTATTCCGTGCGCGATGGCCGGTTGACGATGGAGCGTTAGGCGACGCCGTCGCCTGCAGCGAGCTCATCGGCCTCAAAGGCAAGCGGCAGGAGGTCACCCATTGTCACGGACTTCACCACGCCGCCATCGACGTCGCAAAGATGAATCCTGGTCTCAGCATTTGCGAACTCAGCGATCCGCTGGCGGCATCCGCCGCAGGGGCTGCAACTTGGTAGCTTCGCGGCAACGACCGCAAGCTCGGCTATGCGCCCTCCCCCATCCATGACGAGATGGCCGATCGCCGTCGTTTCCGCACACCAGCCCTCGGGAAAGCTGACCGACTCCACGTTGCAGCCGGCATAGATACGCCCGTCAGAGGTCCGCAAAGCCGCCCCGACCGGAAATTTAGAGTAGGGCGCATGGGCCTTGCGCATTGCAGATTTGGCCTTGGCGAAGAGGTCGTCGGCCATGTCATCGTCTCGCTTCAATGGAATTTCGGGTCTGTCGCTTCGACGCCATAGGATACTCGATGGCTGAAATTGTCGACCGCTCGTAAGCGTTATAGCCAATCTTGAGATCATGCCATGGACAAGACCGGCGCTTTTCTTCAATTCTCGAATTGGGACGAACAGGCGAATGAAGCGAGTGCCATGGCCGAAACCGATTCATCCGTGGAAAGCAGGCTGGAGGATCTCGAGGTGCTAACCAGCCACCAGTCGAACACGATCGAGGAACTGTCGGAAGAGCTGGCTAAGGCTTTTGCCGCGATCCGGCATCTCCAGCTGAAGGTCGAGCATCTGACAGACCGGGTCGGCGCTGTGGAGGACGGCGGCGGCAAGCCGGAAGCGACGAAGCCGCCGCACTACTGACCCTCCCGTCAGTGCTCAAGCCACATCAAGCATTCTGCTGAAGGAAGTTCGCCGCCTCGGCTGCACCCATCATCTTGGCGGCGGCAAGTGGCGTCGCGCCATCGGCATTGGCGGCGTGAAGATCGGCGCCGTGCCGCTCCAGCATCTTCAGCATCGCGACGCGGTCGAACATTGCGGCGATCATCGCCGGGGTCTTGCCCGACGGTCCGCCGTCGTCGACCGCGGCTCCGTGGCCAATCAGGAGTTCGGCAATGCGTTGCTCGCCCTTGAAGGCCGCTCCGGCGAGCGGTGTCTGGCCGCGATCATTGGGGATCGAGGGATCGGCACCGGCTTCGAGAAGCGTCCGGGTCGCCGCCTCTTGGCCATGGTAGCTCGCCAGCATCAGGAGCGTGTCGCCTTTGTCGTTGCGCAGATCGACCGGCAGTCCCTGTTTGAGCAGCGGGCCCAATGTCTGTGCATCACCATCGCGCGCCGCCTGAAAGACCTTCGCGGCGAATTCGAGGGTTTCCTGATCCGGCTCGGAATTGGTGCCGTCCATCGACCGCTCTCCTTTTTGTTCTGTTTCCGCCTTTTTCCTCAAGACGCCCGATCACTCCAGCGGCGGTATCTCGCCGAGCGGAATGACGCCGGCCGTCAGCTGCCCGTCATCGGCGGTGACCCGAATTGTCGTTCGGCCATTCTCCGTCTTCCCGACATAGGGAATGACGGAGGCAACCGTGTTGGCGATCGATGCAGCCTCCGGCGCGATCGAGCCGACGATCGAAGCCAGCCTCTCGGGAGACGTCACGGCGAGATCGAAGGTTCCCGACAGGAGCCCCTCCTGGGAAAACGCAAAATCGCCGGACAGATCGGCGCCGGCGGGATCACCGTGAAACTGAAGATTCAGCGAGCGCAAGGTTCCGCTTCGCCCCGCGAAGAGTTCTCGTGCCGTGCGCCCAGAGGCACCACCAGACAGCCAGTCCGCCGCGCCCTGGACGGTCAGATCGGTCGAGAGATCAAAGTTTGGGATATTACTCAGTTGGGGCACCTCGATCTTCGCCGATCGCTGGTTGCCCGCGATATCGAGATCGCCCTCGCGGCGCCGGGCATGAACTTCACCTGCGCTCGCGTTGAAGACCGCTTGACCACCGATCGCGATACGCGGAGCATCTGTCGCGACGGAAATCCGGTCGAGCCCTTCCGTCCAGAAGCTCGTGCTCGCCTGGGCAAGTTCCCAACTCAGATCGACCGGTGGACCATCGGCCGTTTCGATCCGCACCGGAGCGTCGAGCTCGCTGACGACGAGGTTCGGCTGGTAGATCTGGGCCGCGCTGCGGAACGAGCCGGCATCGACCGCCACCCCATTGCGCGGCACTTCGATCGCAAGATCATCGCAGACGAGACCAATGCGGAACGGATAGCCGACGACGTCGCGGCCCGGACAGGAAACGATGACTCCGTTGCGCTCCGCATCGTCGATTGCCCGGCTGGTGACCTGCTCGAGCTGGGAAGCGGCGAAGAACCAGAATCCCGTCAGGATCGCGAAAAGAACGACGACGATCGCGACGATCCAGATATAGGCGCGGCGGACACGGCGTGGTTCCGAGGTTGACGAAGACAACGAAGCTCCCCTTTGAAAGACGGACGAAGTGGCGAGAGGAATAGCGGACAGGAATGGGCGGAAATAATGACTTCTGGGTGTTCGGCTATGGCTCGCTGATCTGGAATCCCGGTTTTGATTTCAAGGAACGATCGGTTGCACGCCTCGCCGGTTTCCATCGTGCTCTCTGTGTTCGCAGCCATGTGCATCGCGGTACGCCTGAACAGCCCGGCCTCGTCTTCGGCCTCGATCGGGGCGGTTCTTGTGTCGGCATGGCCTACAAGGTTGCCGGCGGCGATCATGATGCCGTGATGGCCTATCTCAGGGCGCGCGAACTCGTCACCCATGTCTATCTTGAAAAGACCGTCTCGATCAGACTGGCAGAAGGAACCGGCGTGCGTGCGGTCACCTATGTTGTCGATCGCGGGCACACCCAGTATGGCGGCAAGATTTCGGCGGAAGATGCCGCACGGATCGTGATGCGGTCGCACGGTCGCTCAGGGCCCAATGTCGAGTATGTGACGAACGCTCTTCAAGAGATTCATCGTATGGGTCTGAAAGACAGCTGGCTCGAAAGTGTGGTCAGCCGTCTGCACCAGCCTCATCACGGCTGATCGGGCTTACTCCCCGGCGCTTTCTGGCGCGATCGCGTTTTCCAGCTTGCGCCGCCCCTCATCAGTGCGCGGTTTCAAACCATCCCGGTGGTAGGATTCCGCCAGAAGTTCGCCCGAACGCTCCTCGATCGATCCGCGAAGCCGGTTGAAGAAATCGATGCGCGACAGGCCGGGGTGAATGGGCTCCAGGAAATCCGCATGGATGGTGCCCGGCCAGCGCCGCACATCATGCCGAGGCCAGTAGAGGCCGGAATTGAGCGCGACCGGCACGACCGGGAGATCGAGCATCTCGTAGAGCCGGTAGATGCCCTGACGATAGTCGGGCGCCGAGCCTGGCTCGCTGCGGGTGCCTTCCGGAAAGATGACGATCTGGCGCCCCTCGGCGGCCGCGGCCTTGGCGTTTTCCAGCATGGAGGCGATGGCGCCACCGCGCTTTTTTCGATCGACAGGAATCATACCCATGATCTTCGCGTACTGGCCGAAGACCGGGATGCTCATGAGTTCCTTTTTCAGGATGAAGGACGGGCGGTCCAGGGTCGGAACGAGAGCGATGATATCCCAGAAGGACTGGTGCTTCGAAGCGATGATCGACTGGCCTTCCGGAACGTGTTCCAGGCCAGAGATTTGCGAGCGCGTGCCGGCAAAGGTCTTCAGTATCCAGAGGCTCGATCGGCACCAGCTGTTGATGATCCGCCAGTTGGTTTCTTCCGACACGAAGAACATGAGCGGCAGGGCTGCCAGCAACCGGACGATGAAGTTGATGTAGAAAACGATCTGGAAAAGGACTGAACGCACGATCAGCATGGAAAGGGCCTTTGGGGCGGAATCTGTCTACGGGCAAGTCGGGCCCAGTCGAAAAAGGTCGTTGCATCCGCACGGAGCGCAGCGCCGCACCGGTACCGGACGCAATCTTCGAAAGCCGATCGAGGTGCGAAGGTCAATGGTTTCGCGGGAACGAACTTTGCAGAGCAAGTGTCGGCGACACCGGCTCTCAAATCGGCCAAGAATTGAGAATCGCTCAGGAATATCAGGCCGAGGGTTCCGCATTGGCGGAAGACACCATCGGGTCGACGTCGACAATCGCAGCCCTGACACGCGCGGCCATAAGCTTTGCGTATTCGGTCACCAGAACTTCGAGCCCGCGCCGGCTCGGAATGGCATCGTCCTGCCAGAGTTCGTCGAGGCGCACCGCGACAGGCGTTATCCGGTCGAGATCGCCCACTCGGTCGAACTCGATCAACGAACGCTGCATGTGATAGTCGCTGGTAACGAGGATAAGCTCATTGAAATTGTTCTCCGCCGCCCAGCGCACCGCTTCCATCGCGTTCCCGACCGTATCGAGCGCGGCGACGTCGATATCGATGCAGCAGTTGAAGAGATCGAGGTCGGTATTGGTCATGCGCGCAATGGCACGGGCACTCGTATTCTCGTTGACGCCGCTGATCAGCAGGCGCTTTCCATAGCCGCTCTTGAGGAGAGACAGAGCGCGTTCGATCCGGTGAGCACCGCCGGTGAGAACCACGATCGCATCTGCGCGCGGTACGTCTTCGAGGCGCGAGACGGCTGCCGTCGTTTCGGTGTAGCGAAGGAAGCTGCCGACCGTGAAACCGCCGACGAGAAGGATGGCAAGACACATCAGCGCGAAGCGCCGCTTACGACCGCGTCGCAGCATTTCGGCCCAGTTCGCCCTTTCCGGCTGAACCGCGCCTTCTTTTCGGCCGCCCCGGCCTATCATGTTTGCCCCATCGACATCGTGTCTCAACGTCTCCGTTCGGTACGCGTCTCAATCGCGTGGAGCCTAGAATCGCAGGCTGATGCCGGACCTGCGTCTTTGGTTTGTCTGAGGAATATAGGACTTAGTTTTCCACAGGCGATAGCATATCGATCAGCGAAAGCTGTTTCAGAACTGTGAACCTCGACGTTAAAGCTGTCAAAAGCCCGATGATCGCGATGAGCAGCGCGACGCCGAGATAGCCTGTCCAGCCAATCGCAAAAGAGCCGAACAGCGCGGATATCTGATCGGCCTCGGGCCGTGCCTGATTGCTGGCCGTCCAGAGTCCCATCGTCCAGAAGAGAATGATCGCAAAGGCACCACCGGCCAGCGCCCCGATGAGGCCCATCCGCAGAAAATGCCATTGGAACTGCTCGGCGATGAATTCGGAGCGGGCGCCGACGAAATGCAGCACCTCGACGATCTGCCGATTGCCGGCCATCGCGCCGCGCGTTGCAAACACGACGGTCAGCGCTGTCGCGACGAGAACGAGAACGAGAACCCCCGCGCCGGTGAGGATCATTGCATTGGCCATGGCGACGAGGCGCGATACCCAGGCGCGGTGGTCATCGAGCTCGGCCTGCGGAACCGCCTCCTGCAACTCGGCTCGAAGTTCATCGAAATCCGGCGGAGCGTCGCCATCGATGGAAATCACGACGAGGCGCGGAACCGGCAATTCGGTCAATTCGAGCTCGGCACCGAGCCATGGCTCAAGAAGCCGCGAAGTCGCTGCGTCGGTGAGCCGGGACGCGCTGGTCACACCAGACGTTTCACGCGCGATCTGCTCTACCGTCTCGAGCGCCGCGTCCATGGCGAGACCTTCGCGCGGAATGATCTGGACCGTAATTTCCTGCGAAATGTCGTTCTGCCAGTCCTCCGCTGTTTCCGAGACGAGGGTAACGGCGCCAACCGTGAGGCTGGCGAGGAAGGTCATGATCGCGACGGTGATGACGAGTGCGCGGCCAGATACGCTCGAAGACGGGACGATGGGTGCCTGGCGCTCGGCCTTGCGGCGCGCGAGAAGATCACGGATGCGATCGAAGACCGGCTGGAGAACCGCCACATAGTCAGTCTTGGATCGCAAGACGCCCCTCCTCCAGCATGAGACGACGCGCGCCGATCTGATCCATCAGGCCGAAATCATGGGTCGCGATGACGACGGCGGTTCCGGTTCGGTTGAGCTCTAGGAAGAGGCGGAGCAGTCGGCGAGCCATCGGCGGGTCGACGTTTCCCGTCGGTTCGTCGGCAAGCAGGATGTCGGGCTGATCGATGAGCGCGCGGGCGATCGCCGCGCGCTGTTTCTCGCCGCCCGACATCGTGACCGGAAAGGCGTTCATGCGTGCGCCAAGCCCGACCCATTCGATGAGGTCGACGACGTCCTGGCGATAGCTCTCCTCGGACCGGCCCCGCACCCTGAGCGGCAACGCAATGTTCTCGAAAGTCGTCAGATGATCGAGAAGACGAAAATCCTGAAAGACGATGCCGATACGGCGGCGGATCGATGGAAGATCCCGCCGCGAGAGCGTCGAGACGTCGCGGTCGAGCACGCTGATCGAACCACGTGTCGGCCGCAGCGCGAGGAAAAGCATCCGCAAAAGGCTTGTCTTTCCCGCACCGGAGGGGCCGGTGAGAAACTGGAAGGACTGCTTCCGAATTTCGAAGTTGAGATCGCGCAGGATCTCCTCCCCGGCGTCGTAGCGCAAACCGACATTATCGAACCTGATCACGAAACGCCGCTTTCCTAAAGTCTCTGACCGTTTCTACTGCCCGCGACCTTGGCGGAAAAAGCGGCGAAACTCCGACGATTTCAGCTTACGGATATCCGGGGCAAGCAGGCCCTCCATCCTCAGGTGAAGGCCGCATCGGCGAACTATCGTCCGCCCACCCTGCGTGAGCCTCGCACGAGCTTTGAATGCTTGGTATAGGCTCTTTAAGTGAAGTCGGCAAAACAGGCCGATCCGATGAGCGATCACGCGATGAAGACACCAAACGACCGGCGGCGGAGCGAGCGACCGCGCAAGCCGCTCGTGATCGAAGGCCATGCGCGGCGACTCGACGAGGCAGCGCCACGCAACCGCTTATCGCGAAGCGCCGGCTACCGACCTCTCGGCACACCACGCTGGACGGAGCCGTCTCAGACGCTCGAAGGTGAAGCGGGAAAGCGGACCACGTTCTTCGGACGCCGCCCAGAGCCGGAGGTGGATCTATTTCGCCATGGCGACGCAAAGCCGGCCGACGATGCGCCTGACGAGGAGATTGCGCCCCCCTCCAATGCCCCGCTGAAGATCGCCTGTATCGCAGGGGTGGTGATGGCGGTTCTCTTCATTCTACCCAATCTCTTTGATCTCGCAGGCGGCGCGGTGGCAGCGCGCATTTCGACGAGCGCACGCGACGCTTCGCTTGGAAACGGGCTCGATGTTTCGAACATCAAAGCAGATCTCCTCGCCAGAGAGGGCGCGTCAGTGCTGACGCTGACAGGCGAAGTCTCGAACGCTGCAAGCGATCAGACTGTGCCGCCGATCGAGATCGTGCTGACTGATGGCGAAGGCGGACGCGTGGTGCGGCGGATCGAAGTGACACGCAGCGCGCTGAGAACTGGCGAGCGGCTTGGCTTTTCTTCTTCCGTCCTCTTGCCTGACGATATGAAAGGGCGGCTCGAACTCTCACTGCGACCGGCTGCTCCGACCAATGGAAATTTGAGATGAGACGACACGGACGCACCGTCCTCGAACTCTTCGGCGAAGACCAGATCAAGACCGAGGTCGATCGGATCGCCGAGGAAATTGCGGCACATTACGGCGACGACGCCGGCAATCTGATGCTGGTTTCGGTTCTGAAAGGCGCCTTTGTCTTCACCGCCGACCTTATGCGCGCCTTGAGCACGAAGGGCATCGCGGCCGAGGTGGAGTTTATCTCGCTGTCGAGCTATGGCGCCGGCACCGAAGGCGGAGAGGTTCGCCTCTTCCGCGATATCGAGCGGCCGGTGGACGGTCGCGACGTAATCCTGATCGAGGATATTCTGGAGAGCGGGCGCACGGTCGCACTTGCTCAGAAGCTGATGTGGGAGCGCGGGGCAAGATCGGTGCGTCTCGCGGTCCTTCTCGACAAGCCCGGTCACCGCAAGGTGGAGATCGAGGCCGATCATGTCGGCTTTTCTTGTCCGGACAAGTTCGTCGTCGGCTATGGCCTCGACGCGGGCTATCGGTTTCGCGAACTGCCATTCATCGGATATCTCGTCGAAGAATAAGCGGCTCTGGAGAGAGCATGACCAGGTTTATGAGAGCTACCGGTCTTCAGCGTTTTCCACGCGATTTGAAGGCCTTAGACTTGCGATGGAGAAGCTGTGGAAAACGACCTGTTCTTCGGTTCAATAGGCGGCAATACAGTTCCGGGTCAGCTTCGGCGTGCAATTTTTGACCCTAAAGACCGACCTGCGCTTCACAAAGTGTTGAAATGCGTTGGGGCGACTCGACTAGACTCATTGTCGCCATCATCGAACCGAAGCGTGTGTCTGGCAAACAAATTCGGTTTCGAGGTGAATATCGAAGCCGGCATCGGAGGTGCAGATCATGGCGAACATTTTGATCGCGGAGGACGAACAGGCGGTCCGCCATCTCGTCGCACGTGCGCTTCGCATGGACGGTCATGACGTTTCCGAAGCCGAGGATGGCGAGGAAGCCCTCGATCTTCTGGACGAAGCCGGCGGTCGCTTCGACCTGATCCTATCCGACATCCGCATGCCAGCGATGACGGGCATCGAGCTCGCCCACGAGGCTGCGCAGAAATGGCCGAACATCAAGATCCTCCTCATGACCGGCTATGCCGAGCAGAAGGAAGCGGCCACCGAACTGAGCAAAATCATCGAGGATGTGCTCGACAAGCCGTTCGCCATCGGTGACGTGCGCATGCGCGTCGGTGAGATCCTGGCCGCAGGCGGACCTGAGCCGCACTCGGCAGCGGTCTGCGCCTGACGTTATCGCAGCTTATTGCGAACATCCAAATCGCAATAAAAAGCCCGCGCCGTCTCCGGCCCGGGCTTTTTCAGGTGCCGAATTGTGGTTTGTCGCCGCCGCTCTTACCGGCCTAAGCGCAGGATGCTGCGGCCGGCGTATTCGGCCTGGCTGCCGAGCTCTTCCTCGATGCGAAGAAGCTGGTTGTACTTGGCGACCCGGTCCGAGCGGGCGAGCGAGCCGGTCTTGATCTGTCCGCAATTCGTCGCGACCGCCAGGTCGGCAATGGTGGAATCTTCCGTTTCGCCCGAGCGGTGGGACATGACAGCAGTGTAGCCGGCCCGGTGGGCGACGGAGACCGCGTCGAGGGTCTCGGACAACGAGCCGATCTGGTTGACCTTAACGAGGATCGAGTTGGCTGCGCCCATCTCGATGCCCTTCTTCAGGCGCTTGGAATTCGTGACGAAGAGATCGTCGCCGACGAGTTGCACCTTCGAGCCGATCGCCTTGGTCAGCTTGGTCCAGCCGTCCCAGTCGTCCTCGTCGAGGCCGTCCTCGATCGAGATGATCGGATAGGCGTCGGAGAGCTCCTTCAGATAGCCGGCCATGTCGTCGGCTGAGAGCTTGCGGCCCTCGCCGGCGAGATCATAAGTGCCGTCCTCGCAGAACTCGGTCGCAGCGCAATCGAGCGCGATGAACATGTCGTCGCCCGGCTTGTAGCCAGCCTTCTCGACCGCCTTCATGATGAAGTCGAGCGCTTCCTTCGGCGAGCCAAGGCTCGGCGCGAAACCGCCCTCGTCGCCCACATTCGTGTTGTGGCCGGCATCCTTCAGCATCTTCTTCAGGGTGTGGAAGGTCTCGGCCCCCATGCGCAGGGCGTCGGAGAACCGCTCCGCGCCGACAGGCATGATCATGAATTCCTGAAAGTCGATCGGGTTGTCAGCGTGCGCCCCGCCATTGACGATGTTCATCATCGGAACGGGCAGGACGTGGGCCGACGGGCCGCCCACATAGCGGTAGAGCGGCAGGCCGGCGGACTCGGCCGCGGCTTTGGCGATGGCGAGGGAAACGCCGAGAATGGCGTTCGCGCCGATGCGGCTCTTGTTGTCGGTGCCGTCGAGATCGGAGAGCGCGGCATCGACCATCAGCTGGTCTTCGGCCTCCATGCCGACGATCTCTTCGGCGATCTCGTTGTTGACCGCATAGACCGCCTTCTGGACGCCTTTGCCCATGTAGCGCTCGTCGGCATCGCGCAGTTCGACCGCCTCGTAAGCCCCGGTCGACGCACCCGACGGGACCGCCGCGCGGCCCATGGAGCCGTCTTCGAGGACCACGTCCACCTCGACGGTCGGGTTGCCCCGGCTGTCGAGAATCTCACGGCCGATAATGTCGATGATGGCGGTCATGGGGGTGTTCCTCGCGGAGAGCGTTTGCGTAAGACGATTTCGGCCATGCTTCTAGGGCAACGGACCTGTGATGAACAGCGGGCGGGGGCGAAATCGGTCCCCATCCCCCCAGCCAAGACGGCATTTCGCGCCTTTCGAGATCACTCGATGCCGACTGTCTTCCTGACCGCCATCGCCAGGACTTCCGAGCGCCGCAAGCCGTGGCTTTCCGCGTAGTCGTCGATATGGCGGACTTCCTCGACCGGAATCGAAATTCCGATCCGAACAAGCGGGTCAATTTGAGAGGGAAGCCTGACGAGCGCCGCAACACCGTCTCGGTTTTCGAGATCGGACATGACCACTTGGAGGGACGAGGGTTCGGGGATTTCGTACCCTTCTTCGATCATCGCGGTCGTGTGGAGTGCGAGCGCTTCTTCCGCGTGTTCAAGCGCTTCTTCCATATCGCTCCCTGCGGATGTGCAACCCGGGAAATCGGGGAAACAAACGCCGTAATCGGTTCCTTCATCCTTGTGGAGAAGCGCGATGTAACACGTCAACTGATTTCCTTAGATTGGAGTGCGGGCTGCGCGGTTTGCTCGTGAAAGCTTGAAATCGGACTACGGCTTCAAAATCCCTTCACCAGTTCGTCCAGCGCCTTCAGCCGACCTAGCAGCTCCGGCATCCGGTCAAGCCGCACCATATTCGGCCCGTCGGATGGCGCGTTGTCCGGATCGTCGTGGGTCTCGATGAAGAGCCCAGCCACGCCAACCGCGACCGCAGCGCGCGCCAGCGTCTCGACGAAGCGGCGCTCGCCGCCTGAGGAGCCGCCCTGGCCGCCGGGTTGCTGCACCGAATGGGTGGCGTCGAAGACGACCGGCGCGCCGGTCTCGGCCATGATCGGCAGGGCGCGGAAGTCGGAGACCAGCGTGTTGTAACCGAAGGAGACGCCGCGCTCGGTGAGGAGGACATTGGGATTGCCGCTCTCCGTCACCTTGGCGAGGACGTTCTTCATGTCCCAGGGCGCGAGGAACTGGCCCTTCTTGATGTTGACGACGCAGCCGGTCTTCGCGGCGGCGATCAGGAGGTCCGTCTGGCGGCAGAGGAAGGCCGGGATCTGGAGAATGTCGCAGACTTTGCCCGCTTCCTCGCACTGCTCTTCGGTATGGACGTCCGTCACCACCGGGAGCTGAAGCTGATCACGGATTTCCTCGAAGACAGGCAGGGCCTCGCCGAGCCCGATGCCGCGACGGCCCTTCAGGCTCGTGCGGTTCGCCTTGTCGAAGCTCGCCTTGAAGACATAACCGATGCCGAGGTCCTCGGTGATCCGCTTCATCCGCTCGGCGATCATCATCGCATGGTCGCGGCTTTCCATCTGGCAGGGGCCTGCGATCAGCGCCAGGGGCTTGTCGTTGGCGAAGTTCACGGACGCTGCCGCGACCTTGTTGTTGATGAGGTTCATTGGATCATTCAGCCGGAAAATGCGATTCGGCCCGCACCGTTCGGGCAGGTGATGGCAAAACTATCGTTTTCCGCCTCGAAGTCGACGCCATTCGTTTCAAGGCATCTCTTCAGGGCGGTGGGATCGGCGGTTGCGATGGTGATGGCGCTCAGCGAAAACGAAGGAACGCCTTCGCCGCCGACCTCGACCAGGGTAACGACGCCGTTCGGCAGAGAGAAGCGGATCACGCCATCCTCATCTTCCTCTCCCTCGCCACCGAGGGTGGCGGCCAGATAGGCTTCAGCGGCATCGAGATCGGTCGTCGCAAATTCGACGGCGGAAATGCCCGATGCGCCGTTCGCGTGTTGGGTGAGAGCGTTGCGATCGATTTGTGTGCTGTGGCGCTGCTCGCACAGGAAGACGCTCGGTGCCCGGGGTGCAAAATCTTTCACGAAGGCGAGGCGAAAGGCGAGTTCGCCCGTGGTGCCGTCAGCCAGGGTCAGCGTCCGTTCGAAATCGACCGTCGCCTCTTCGGCGAGCCCGACGAGCGCGAGGCTCTCGCGATCGGCCAGCACATCCCCGGACTTCAGTGCAAGCCCCGAAAAGGCGGCCGGATGGTTCTCCCGAAAGGCTGCATCCCGGCGCACGAAGAGATTGCCGCTCCGATCCGCCGCTGCGCAAGCGTTTTCATCAACACGGGCAAGCGGCTCGATGAAGAGGCCATCGGCAAAATAGATGCAGGCGTTCCCCGTGCCGAACGGATGCTGCGCATCCGCCGCGACGGTGAAGCCGAGGCTTTCGAAGAAGGCGCGCGCATCGGAAAGCCCGGCGAACGGCATGACGACATGATCGAGCTGGCGCATGGAAATCCTTCCAAATTTCCGGCGTCGAAATCAGACCAGCCGGCTTCGTTCGACCGCCGCGTGGATGAAGCTCGTAAAGAGCGGGTGGGGCTCGAAGGGCCGTGATTTCAGCTCGGGGTGGTACTGCACGCCGATGAACCAGGGATGGTCCGGGAGTTCGACCGTCTCCGGCAAAAGGCCGTCCGGGGACATGCCGGCGAAGATCATGCCAGCCTCTTCGAGGCGTTCGCGATAGGCGCGGTTGACCTCGTAGCGATGACGATGGCGTTCGCTGATTTCGGTGTCGCCGTAGATCTCGGCGATGCGCGAGCCGTCCTTCAGAGCTGCTTTGTAGGCCCCGAGCCGCATCGTGCCGCCCAGATCGCCTTCGGCCGCGCGCTGTTCGAGCTCATTGCCCTTCAGCCATTCGGTCATCAGACCGACGATGGGCTCCGACGTCTCGCCGAATTCGGTGGAGGACGCCTTTTCGATGCCGGCAAGGGATCGGGCTGCCTCGATCACCGCCATCTGCATGCCGAAGCAGATGCCGAAATAGGGCACGTTGCGCTCGCGCGCGAAGCCGGCCGCCAGGATCTTGCCCTCCGAGCCGCGCTCGCCGAAGCCTCCGGGAACGAGAATGCCGTTGACGCGCTCGAGATAGGGGGCCGGGTCCTCTTTCTCGAAGACTTCCGACGGGATCCAGTCGAGCTTGACGCGCACGCGGTTCGCGATGCCGCCATGCTGAAGCGCCTCGATGAGCGACTTATAGGCATCCTTGAGGTCGGTATATTTGCCGACGATGGCGATCGTGACCTCGCCCTCCGGATTGCGGATATTGTCGACCACCTGATGCCAGAGCTGAAGCTGGGGCTTCGGTGCAGGATCGATGCCGAAGGCGGCGAGCACCTCCGAATCGAGGCCCTCGTTGTGATAGGCGATCGGCACATCGTAGATCGTCGCAACATCGAGCGCCTGAATGACCGCCGTCGGGCGGACATTGCAGAAAAGGCTCATCTTGCGCCGCTCGTCGGCCGGGATCGGTCGGTCCGCGCGCACGAGGAGGATGTCCGGCTGGATGCCGATGGCGCGCAGTTCGCGCACGGAATGCTGGGTGGGTTTGGTCTTCAACTCGCCCGCCGCCGGAATGAACGGCATCAGCGTGAGGTGGACATAGATCGCGCCGCCACGCGGCAGATCGTTTCCGAGCTGGCGGATCGCCTCCATGAACGGCATCGCTTCGATGTCGCCAACGGTGCCGCCGATCTCGCAGAGAACGAAGTCGTAGTCCTCGTTGCCCTCGAGGACGAATTCCTTGATCGCGTCGGTGACGTGGGGGATCACCTGTACGGTACCGCCCAGATAGTCGCCGCGCCGCTCCTTGGCGATGATGTTCTGGTATATGCGGCCCGTCGTGACGTTGTCGTGCTTGTTGGCCGAGCGGCCGGTGAAGCGCTCGTAATGGCCGAGGTCGAGATCAGTCTCGGCCCCGTCATCAGTCACGAAAACTTCGCCGTGCTGGGTCGGGCTCATCGTGCCCGGATCGACGTTGAGATACGGGTCAAGCTTTCTGAGGCGCACGCGGTAGCCGCGCGCCTGAAGAAGTGCGCCGAGGGCTGCCGAAGCAATGCCCTTGCCGAGTGAGGAGACCACGCCGCCGGTGATGAAGATATATCGCGCCATGGGCCTTCCCGTTATCGCGAGACGCGTGGCGATGCCAGTCAAAAAACCGGACGGGTCTCTTATTCACAAAGAAAACGGGGTGCCAAAGGCACCCCGTCGATTTTCGATGCGCTTATGAAAGCGCTGATAGCTCAGGCGCTTACTGGCCCGTCTGGGTTTCGCCCTGCGGCTCGTCGTCCGAGAGTGGCTCTTCCGGCGCCTGTTCGACGGCCGGCTGGTCCTCAACCGGCGGAACGAAGGCCGGGTCGGCCGCATTCGGCGCACTTTCGCCCGGATTGGCCGGGATTTCGCCAACATCGCTCGCGGGCGGTTCGCTGGCCGGGTCGCCATCGCCAGACTGGGCGGGCTGATCGAGCAGCAGGCTGCTATCGGCACCCGTCGCGTCGGCCGGCGAATCGGTTTCCGGCGCTTCGGTCTGGGGAGCAGTCGTCGCACCGTTGCCATTGCCACCGGATGCATCGGGAATCAGCGACTGCGAATCGGTTTCCGCAGCGCCGGACGTGTCGTCCGCAGCAGAACCGGCATCAGCCGGAGCAGCATCGTCACTTGCGCCAGCATCACCCGTCGCAGCGCCATCGGCACCGTCCTCTTCGTCCGACAATCCGCCGAGCTGATCGAGCAGGCTGCCGCCATCCGAAGACTGCCCCTGGTTCGCGGGAAGCTGGTCGAGAATATCCGTCGGCTGCGAGCCGTAACGGGCGAGGATGCCGAGCGAAAGCGAGGTGATGAAAAAGCCCGCTGCCAGAATGCCCGTCGTTTTCGTAAGAGCGTTCGCCGCGCCGCGCGCCGACATCATGCCACCGCCACCGCCGCCGATGCCGAGGGCACCGCCTTCGGAGCGCTGGAGGAGCACCACCACGACGAGCGCGATGACGATCATCAGGTGGACGACGATAAGAATGGTTTCCATGAATGTTCCAGGACGCGCCGTGCAGTCTTACGTGAATGGCGCGCCTTCTAAAGAAAAGGGCTTATTATTCCAAGCCGATTTCAAGGTCAGAAAAGTCGGGTTCGAAGGGATCGCGGCCATCAGGCCGCGCCGCCGCCTCGCATATCGCAATAAAATCCTCAGCCTTCAAGCTCGCCCCGCCAACGAGTGCGCCATCGACGTTCTCAGTGTGCAAGAGATCGAAGGCATTGTCGGGCTTCACCGACCCTCCGTAAAGAAGACGAATGGCTGAGCCGGTCTCGCCGCCGAAGCGCTCGTTGAGGGTCTTGCGGATAAAGCCGTGCGCCTCTTCGACATCTTTCGCGGTCGCCGTGCGGCCGGTGCCGATCGCCCAGATCGGCTCATAGGCGACAACGAGATTGTCGGCTTTTACGCCATCGGGAAGCGATCCGGCCAGCTGCTCGCCGAGCCGGTCGAGGGTCCGTCCCTCGTCGCGTTCTTCCTGGCTCTCGCCGATGCACACGATCGCAACGAGCTTCGCCCGCCAGGCCGCCTCCACCTTGGCGCGGACGATCTCGTCGCTCTCGCCATGATCTGCGCGACGCTCCGAATGGCCGACGATGACGTAGGTCGCGCCCACATCCTTCAGCATTTCCGCAGCGATATCGCCCGTATGGGCGCCGCTTGCCTCTGCGTGACAGTCCTGACCGCCCACCTTCGCAGCGTTGTGCAAGATGCCTCGGCTCGCCGAAAGCATCGTCGCCGGCGGACACACCACCACGTCCGTGCCCTCAGTCCGGCCGTCCTTGATCGCATCGGCAATCCCCTTCAGCTCGGTCAGGGATCGCAGCGTGCCGTTCATCTTCCAATTACCGGCAATCAGTGGCGTCGTCATATTTACCCCTTCCGGGATCGCTAAAGCTCTAAACTCGGCCTTGGAACTACCGCCTGGGAAGGCTGAAATCAATCGGCAGCCGGTGTCTTGCGCCGGTCGAGCCTTGTTTCCTAATAAGAAGATAGATACGCCGCCCTCAAAGAAGCGGCCAGAGATTGAGGGAGTGACATGCTCAATTCGCTACGCAAAGCGACGACCGGGTGGACTGCCAAGATCCTGCTCGGCCTTCTGGTGGTGAGTTTTGCCGTTTGGGGTATTGGCGACGTCTTTCGCGCGGGAAATCAGAACGCAGTCCTGAGCGTCGGCGAGACCGATGTACCGTTGGCCGAATACGCCCTCACCTACAATCAGGCGAGTGCCGGCATCACCCGGCAGCTGGGGCGTCAGTTGACACCCGAAGAGGCCGCGACCTTCGGCATCGATCAGGCTGTGCTCTCGCAGCTTGTCTCCGGTGCAGTTCTCACCGAACAGGCTCGAAACATCGGGCTTGGCATCTCGGATGAACGCCTCGCGCGGCTGATCGCCGAAGATCCAAGCTTCCAGGACGCGTCGGGCAATTTCTCGCGTGGGCAGTTCCGCACTCTTCTGAATCAGGCCCGCCTTCGTGAATCCGATTACATCGAGTATCAGGAAGACGCCGCGATGCGGACGCAGATCGTCGATGCGGTGAGCAACGGCATCACACTTCCCAAGGCTTACGAGGAGGCACTTGGCCTCTTCAATGGCGAGCGGCGTAACGTCAGCTACATCTCGGTTGGACCGGGCGCTCTGGAGAGCGAACCGCAACCGACCGACGAACAGCTCCAGACCTATTTCGAGGAAAACAAGGACAATTACGCGGCGCCGGAATTTCGTGGACTTCAGATCGCACGGCTGACGCGGGATACGATCGCCGACGAAAGCGCGATCACCGACGAACAGGTGGCGGCCGATTACGAGCAGTATCAGAGCCGCTATGGCGAACCGGAGCGACGCAAGGTTAGCCAGATCGTCTTTTCCGACAGGGCAGCAGCCGAAGAGGCCGCACAGAAACTCGCCGATGGCGCCACATTCGAGAATGTTGCACGCGCGGCGGGGAAGGACCCGGCTGACACGGCGATAGGTCTCGTTTCCCGCGAAGAGATTCCCAATCCAAATATCCGCGAGGCGGCGTTCGCCCTGGAAAGCGGCCAGAGCTCCGACGTCATCGACGGCCGGTTCGGTCCTACGATCGTTCGGGTTTCCGAAATTCAAGAGGCCAGTGTCACGCCGCTCGAAGAGGTCGAAGGCGATATTCGCCGCGACCTCGCCCTCAACAATGCGAGTGACGCCCTGAACGCGGCCTACCAGACCTACGAGGATGCTCGCGCCAGCGGTGCGACTTTCCAGGAGGCGACTCAGGAAGCCGGCATCGAAGTCGAGACTTATGAGGCGGTCGACAGCCGGGGGCGCAATCCAGCCGGCGAGCCGATCGAAGGCGTTTCGGGCAACGGCGATCTTCTCGAAGAAGCCTTCCAGACGGAGCCAGGCTTCGACAACATTCCCATCACGACCGATGACAACGGCTACCTCTTCTTCGACGTGACTGACATTCAGCCGGCGCGCGACCGAACGCTCGACGAAGTGCGCGAGCAGGTCGTCGGCGACTGGACGCAGAATGAAATGCTCCGGCTCGTCGAAGAGCGGGCACGGGCGCTTGCCGAGGAGGCGCGGAGCGGCAAATCGCTTCAGGCCATCGCGGAAGAAAATGGTCTTCAGGTTCAGAGCGCAATGGGCATCACGCGCCAAAGCGGCGCGGGCGAAATCGGTTCACAGGCAAGCCAGGCTGCCTTTTCCGGCGGCAAGGGCTCGGTATCCGCAGCCAAAGGCAGAGGTGCTCTCGAGCAGGTCGTCCTGAAGATCGACGAGGTCGCACCGCCCGCCGCGCCGCTGGACAACGTGAACCAGACGCAGATCGGCCAGGTGCAGACCGGGCTCACCAACGATCTCGTGCAGAGCTATGTGACGCGGGTTCAGCAAGAATACCCGCTACAGATCTATCCGAACGGGATCGAGAACGCCAAGAGCCTGATGCGATGAGTGAACGGATCAAACCCTATCTCGCAAAGGTTGCAGGCGGCAAGGCGCTGACGCGATCCGAAGCGGAAGCTGCCTTTTCGATCCTGATGTCCGGCGAAGCGACGCCGGCGCAGATCGGGGGCCTTCTGATGGCGCTCCGGGTGCGCGGCGAGAGTGTCGACGAGATCGCCGGCGCCGTCTCGGCGATGCGAGCGAATATGAAGCGTGTCGAAGCGCCGGAAGGTACCGTCGATATCGTCGGCACGGGCGGCGACAATTCCGGCACGGTGAATATCTCGACAGCCTCGGCCTTCGTCATTGCCGGCTGCGGCGTGCCGGTGGCGAAACACGGCAACCGTGCCCTCTCCTCGCGCTCAGGCGCAGCGGATGTGCTCGCTGCTCTCGGCGTCGACATCGACCTGAAGCCGGACCAGCTCTCTGAAGTCATCAAGGAAGCGGGGCTCGCCTTTCTCTTCGCGCCGAACCACCATTCCGCGATGCGCCATGTCGGTCCGTCCCGCAAGGAGCTCGGCACCCGCACGATGTTCAATATCCTCGGCCCCATGACCAATCCGGCGGGCGTCACACGGCTGCTGATCGGCGTGTTCGGTCCCGAATGGATCGAACCGATGGCCCAGACGCTGCGGGAACTCGGCACGGAAGCGGCCTGGGTCGTCCACGGCGACGGCCTCGACGAAATGACGACGACCGGTGAGACGAAGGTCGCCGAACTGAAGAACGGTGAAATCCGGACCTTTTCCGTGACTCCGGAAGACGTCGGCCTCAAGGTCGCGCATCTTTCCGACATTCGCGGCGGCGAAGCAGCTGACAATGCTCTGCGCCTCTCTGCGCTTCTGGCGGGTGAAGCCAGCGCTTATCGCGATATCGTCTGCCTGAATTCCGGCGGCGCGCTAGTCGTCGCGGGAAAGGCCAGCGACCTCAACGAAGGCGTGCGGATGGCGCAGGACGCGATCGACGGCGGACGAGCGCAGGCCGCGCTCGACCGGCTGGTCAGCGTGACCCAGCGTCTCGGAAAGAATGCTGCATGAGCGATACTCAACCTGCCATCGACATCCTGAACCGGATCGAGACCTACAAGCGCGAGGAAATCGCGGCAGCCAAGTCCCGCAAGAGCCTGGATGAACTCGAAAGCGAGATCGCGGATTGCGAGCCGCCGCGCGGGTTCATCGACGCGATCCGCAACCGGACGGAGACCGGCGGCCTCGCGCTGATCGCTGAGGTCAAGAAGGCGAGTCCGTCGAAGGGCGTGATCCGCGACGACTTCGATCCGGTAGAGATCGCGAAGGCCTATGAGCGTGGTGGCGCAGCCTGTCTCTCCGTGCTCACCGACGAACCGAGCTTCATGGGCAGCCCGGACTACCTGAAGGCCGCACGGGACGCGACGCAGCTGCCGGCGCTGCGCAAGGACTTCATGTACGATCCCTATCAGGTCGCCGAAGCGCGGGCCTGGGGTGCTGATGCGATCCTCGTCATCATGGCGGCGGTCGACGACGCGACAGCGCTTGCGCTGGAGGACGCGGCGATCGCCTACGGCATGGATGTTCTCGTCGAAGTGCACGACGAAGCGGAAACGGAGCGTGCGCTGAAGCTGCGGTCGCCGCTGATCGGGATCAACAACCGGAATCTGCGGACATTCGCGACGGATCTCGCGACGGCCGAAACACTGGCCGCAATGATCCCCGACGAGCGAACTATCGTCGGCGAGAGCGGTATCTTCA
Organism: Fulvimarina thalattae; assembly: GCF_040239565.1. NCBI lineage: Bacteria > Pseudomonadati > Pseudomonadota > Alphaproteobacteria > Hyphomicrobiales > Aurantimonadaceae > Fulvimarina > Fulvimarina thalattae. The sequence goes on along the minus strand of NZ_JBEHWS010000007.1, from coordinate 98,497 downwards.
CCTATGCCGACTGCCTGCGCCTGAGCGATCGTGGCATCCGAAGCTTCCTCGTGGGGGAGAGTCTGATGCGACAGCAGGACGTCGAGGCCGCGACACGCGTTCTTCTCGGCGAACAGCGCCCGGACATGCCCCGTTGAGCGATGCGAGTCGACAGGCGGGCGACCGGCTGACCCATCTCGACGAGACCGGCTCGGCCTCGATGGTCGATGTCGGCGACAAGTCCGAGACCGTGCGCGTCGCGACCGCCGAGGGCTTCGTGAAGATGAAGCCTGAGACGCTAGCGCTGATCCGCGACGGTCAGGCCAAGAAGGGCGACGTCGTCGGCATCGCGCGGATTGCCGGCATCATGGCGGCCAAGCGGACCCATGAACTGATCCCGCTCTGTCATCCGCTCCTGCTCAACAAGATCGGCGTCGAGATCGATATGGACGAGGCCCTGCCCGGCCTGCGTATCACCGCGCTTGCCCGCGTTTCCGGCAAGACGGGCGTCGAGATGGAGGCGCTCACCGCCGTCTCCGTCGCATGCCTTACAGTCTACGACATGGCGAAGGCCGTCGATCGCAAGATGGAAATCGGCGGCATCCGGCTTCTGACGAAATCCGGCGGAAAGTCGGGCGATTTCCAGGCTGAAGCGCGCAAGGCCAGCGACACATGAGCCTGCTTCCCGTCGAAGAAGCCTATGCACGGGTGCTCGACGGGGCCGAACCGATCGAGCGAACCGACAAGCTTCCGCTAAGAGCGGCACGTGGCCGTGTTCTGGCGGCGGACCTGTTCGCAACGCGGACGCAACCCGGCTTCAACGCCTCCGCCATGGATGGCTACGCCGTCAGGGCCGAAGATGCCTCTGTCGGCGCTTTGCTCACCGTCAAGGGAGAAGCGGCCGCCGGGCACGGCTGGAGCGGATCGATCGGAAAGGCCGAGGCGCTTCGGATATTCACCGGCGCCCCGATGCCTGAAGGCGCCGATACGGTTCTCATTCAGGAGGACACCGAACCTGCGGGTGAAGGACAGGTTCGCGTCAACGAAGCGCCGGCGACTGGCGATCACATCCGCAAAGCTGGCGTCGATTTTTTCGAAGGGGCTCGGCTTCTGTCGGCAGGGACGGCTCTCTCCGTCGGAGCGATCTCGCTTGCTGCAAGTGGCGGGCATCCTGAATTAGCGGTTCGCGCGAGGCCCCGGATCGCGATCCTTGCGACCGGTGACGAACTCGTCCTGCCGGGTGAGAACGTCGGACCACACCAGATCGTCGCCTCGAACACGTTCGGGATCGCCGCACTTGCGGAAGAAGCAGGCGGTGAAGTCCTGAATTGCGGGATCGCGCGGGATGACCAGGGAGAGATCGTCGCGCAATTCGATCATGCCCTCGAAAACGGCGCCGACGTCTTCGTGACGATCGGCGGAGCATCGGTCGGCAAGCACGATCTTGTCGGCAAGGTCTTCGCCTCGCGGGATGTCGACCTCGATTTCTGGAAGGTCGCCATGCGCCCCGGCAAGCCTTTCATGGCGGGGCGCAAGGGCGCGATGCGGATCGCCGGTCTGCCGGGCAATCCGGCGTCTTCGCTTGTGGCGGCGACACTATTTCTGGCGCCGCTCATCCGCCGGCTCGCAGGCTTTGAAGATCGGCCACTCTATCACGAGGGTTTTCTGGCTGAGGCGATGCCTGCCAACGGAGCGCGCGCCAATTTCGTGCGCGCTGTCTTCGATGGTTTCGATGGAACGAGACCGCGCCTCCGGCCGCTCGACAAACAGGATTCCTCGCTGCTATCGGTCTACGCCAAGGCCGATGCACTTCTGATGCGCCCGGTCGATGCGCCGGCGGCGAAAGCCGGCGATCCATGCCACTACGTCGCGATCGACTGATCCTGCCTATTCCTCCGGCTCTGTCGAGAACAGCAACGGATAGCCGTGCTCCTTCGCAAGATCCGTCGCCTCGGTGGCCTTGGTCTCGGCGACATCGCGTGGATAGACCGAGACGACGCAGGAGCCTTTCTGGTGCGCCGTCATCATCACGGTCTCGGCCTGGCTGTCGTTCAGGCGGAAAACCGCGCGCAAGACCATGACCACGAACTCGCGCGGCGTGTAATCGTCGTTGAGCAGCAGGACTTTGTAGAGTTTCGGCCGTTCGACCTTCGGGTTCACCCGGGTCTTGCGATCGACAGTGGTGTCGGGCATGGCGGGCTCCAGGTTTTCATCTCAGAGACTTGTCGCTCCCCTATCCCTTATGGACGCTGCTTACAACGCGGCGTTCATTCACAACGGCTCGCTTGAAAGCGAGGTTCGCGTATATAGCTCACCAACGCGCGCCCAACGCCGCACCGCAATATCTCCCGCATTCGGAAGGGTTCCCCATGAAGAAACGCCAGCTCGGCCGCACCGGCCTCTCCGTGTCCGAAATCTGCCTCGGCACGATGACCTTCGGCAGCCAGAACACCGAAGCCGAAGCACATGCGCAGCTCGACCGGGCTGTCGAGCGCGGCGTCGATTTCGTCGACACCGCCGAGATGTACCCGACGACACCAATGGCAAAGGAGACGGTGGGCCGCACGGAGGAATATCTCGGCACGTGGCTTTCCAAGCCCGGCAACCGGGAGAAGGTGGTTCTCGCGACGAAGATCACCGGCGAAGGGAACATGAAGGTCCGCGATGGCGCGCGCATCAACCGGGAAACGATGACGGAAGCGGTGGAGGGCAGCCTGAAGCGATTACAGACCGAGGTGATCGATCTCTACCAGCTGCACTGGCCGAATCGTGGCTCCTATCATTTCCGCAAGTCCTGGACCTTCGATCCGAGCGATCAGGACGGCGAGCGGGCCAAGGATGAGATGCTGGAAATCCTTGAGACCATCGGCGATCTTCAAAGGGCCGGCAAGGTGAAGCACTTCGGCCTCTCGAACGACACAGCCTGGGGCACCACACGCTTCTGCACGCTCGCGGAAGCCCATGGCCTGCCCCGCCCGGTTTCGATCCAGAACGAATACAGCCTGCTCTGCCGTTACTTCGATCTCGATCTCGCCGAGACTTCCATCCACGAGGATGTCGGCCTCATGTGCTACACACCACTGGCAGCAGGCCTTCTAACCGGCAAGTATTCCGGCGGCGCCATTCCAGAGGGCTCGCGCGCCTCGATCAACGAGGGGCTCGGTGGCCGCCTGACCTCCACCGGCAACGCGATCGAAGCGGCGGACGAATATGTCACCATCGCGAAGAAGCACGGGCTGGACCCGGCCCAGATGGCGATCGCTTTCTGCCTGACGCGGCCATTCATGGCCTCCGTCATCATCGGCGCGACGACAATGGAGCAGCTCGACAACGTCATTGATGCTGCGGACGTCACCCTGAGCGATGCGGTGCTTGAGGATATTGCGGCGGTCTACAAGCGCTGGCCGATCCCGATGTGATCGTCGGGGCGTTCAGCCCCGGCCTCCTCACCCGTTCTTCAAAACCTCATTCAGCTCGCGCTGCTCCGCCTCGGAGAGGGTCGGCGCCTTTGGCTGATCCTTCCGCCGGCGGCGCATCGAGACAAAGGCATAGCCGACGCCGGCCAGCAGCACCGCGATCGGCGTCGCCCATAGGGCGATCGTGCCGGCGGAGACCCGAGGCTGAAGTAGCACGAACTCACCGTAGCGAGACACGAGATAATCGATGACTTCTTCGTTCGTGTCGCCAGCGACAAGACGCTCGCGGACGAGCACGCGAAGATCCTTGGCGAGCCCTGCATTGGAATCGTCGATCGACTGGTTCTGGCAGACCATGCAGCGCAGACCAGTGGAAAGTTCGCGCGCCCTCGCCTCGAGCGCGGGATCGTCGAGCACCTCGTCCGGCTCGACCCCATAGGCGACGGTCGGAACGAGCGCCACTCCTGGAACACCGATCGCGAGAATGACGGCGAAAGCCGCTGCTTTGAACGACCGCGCAAGAAACATCATCATGTCTCTGCGCCCGAGGCCTGCAAGCGCTTGCGTGCTGCCGGCGCGCCGACGCGCAGACGCCGATCGGCCAGGGACACTGTGCCGCCGAACGCCATGAACAGCGCACCAATCCAGATGAGTGTAACCCAGGGCTTGTACCAGATGCGGACTACGGTCGCGCCGCCATTCGCGGCGGAATCGCCAAGCGAGATATAAAGCTGCGAGAACCAGTTCGTGCGGATGCCCGCTTCCGTTGTCGGCATCTGTCGGGCCGTATAGAGCCGGCGGGCGCTCTCCATGGTGCCCAGCGCTTGGCCGGCGTCGAGCAGTGTGAAGTTGCCGACCTCTTCCGAATAATTAGGTCCTTGGCGATCGGTTATGCCGTCGAAACGGATTTCGTAGCCGCCGGCCTCACGCGTTCCGCCCGGCTCCATCGAGGTGATGATCTCGGTCTCGAAAGCCGAGACGCAGACGATGCCGATGACCGTGACGCCGAGACCGAAATGGGCGAGCGTCGTTCCGAAGGCCGAACGCGGCAGACCCTTCAGGCGGGCAAACCCCTTCGAGAGGCCCGCTTTCCGGAAATTGGCGCGTTCCGCAAGATCGGTGAGACTGCCGATCAGCAGCCATACCCCGAGACCCAGACCAAGCGATGCCAGAACTTCGGTGCCCTGCGTCAGAGCGATCGCGATGATCGCCGTGAGCAGCGCGGCGCCGACGGCCCAGTAGAGCCTCTGCGTCGCGCCGGCGATATCGCCACGCTTCCACGCGAGCAGCGGCCCGAAAGGTACGGCCAGCAATAGCGGCACCATCAGCGGCCCGAAGGTGAGATTGAAGAACGGCGCACCGACCGAGATCTTCTCGCCCGTCACCATCTCAAGAAGCAGCGGATAGAGCGTGCCAATGAGGACGGTCGCTGCAGCGGTCGTCAGGAAGAGGTTGTTGAGAACGAGCGCCCCTTCCCGGCTCACCGGCTGGAACAGTCCGCCGCTTTCCAGCGACGAGGCGCGAAAGGCGAAGAGCGCCAGCGATCCGCCGATGAAGAGGCAGAGGATCATCAGGATGAAGATGCCGCGCGATGGATCGGTCGCGAAGGCGTGCACCGAGGTCAGAACGCCCGAGCGGACCAGGAACGTACCGAGAAGCGAAAGCGAGAAGGTGAGGATCGCCAGAAGGATCGTCCACACCTTCAGCGCCGATCGCTTCTCCATGACGACGGCCGAATGCAGGAGCGCCGTGCCCGAAAGCCAGGGCATGAAGCTGGCGTTCTCAACCGGGTCCCAGAACCACCAGCCACCCCAGCCGAGCTCGTAATAGGCCCAGTAAGAGCCCATAGCGATGCCGAGAGTGAGGAAAATCCACGCCGCCAGAGTCCACGGCCGCACCCAGCGCGCCCAGGCAGCATCGATCTTGCCGTCCATCAGCGCGGCGACGGCGAAGGAGAAGGCGATCGAGAAGCCGACATAGCCGAGATAAAGCAGCGGCGGATGGATCGCGAGGCCGACATCCTGGAGGATCGGATTGAGATCCTGCCCCTCGAACGGCGCCGGAAACAGCCGGGTGAACGGGTTCGAGGTAAAGAGGATGAAGGCGAGGAAGGCCGTCAGAACCCAGGCCTGCACGGAGAGAACGTTGGCTTTCAGCGTTGGCGGCAGATCACGGCCGAAGCTCGCGACCAGGGCGCCGAAGAAGGCCAGGATCAGCACCCAGAGAAGCATCGATCCTTCGTGGTTGCCCCAGACACCGGAGAATTTGAAAAGAAGCGGTTTGGCCGAGTGTGAATTCTCGTAGACGTTGAGAACGGAGAAATCGGAGGTCACATAGGCCACCGTCAGCGCCGAGAACGCGAAGGCCAGAAGAAGGAAGACGCCGAGGCTGGACGATTGCCCGACTTCCATCATCCGCGCATCGCCGCGATAGGCGCCAAGCGCTGGAATGACGGACTGGATGAGCGAGGCAGCAAGCGCCAGAATAAGTGCGTAATGTCCGAGTTCGACGATCATGTTCCGGCTCCCTCGGCAGCCGCTTTCGGCCGCGAACTTTCGTGATCCCAAAGGCCGCGCGCCTTCAGGTCGTCGACGACCTCCTTCGGCATGTAGTTCTCATCATGCTTCGCGAGCACGGTATCAGCGAGAAAAAGGCGATCGGGACCAAGCGTGCCCTCGGCGACGACGCCCTGCCCCTCACGAAAAAGGTCCGGCAGGATGCCGGTATAGGTGACCGGCACGCTCTGCACGGTATCGGTTACACGAAAGGTGATCGTCTCGCCCTGATCACGCACGACGCTGCCCGCCTCGACCATGCCGCCAAGCCGAATGCGCTGACCGGGTCCGGGCGAATTCTCGACGATATCCGTCGGCGAATTGAAATAGGCGACCGAGTCCGACATCGCGGTCAGAACAAGGCCGGCCGCAAGCGCGACCACCGAGAACATGCCGCCGATCGAGAGCAGGCGCTTGCCTTTGCGCGTCATTGGTTCTCTCCCTCATTGCCTTCGATCCCGAGCGAACGGCCAAGCGCTGCAATCTGCTCGCGCGCTTCGGCATCATTCGAAAAGACGCCCAGCGCAGTGTTCAGAGCCTTCGCGGCGTCTTCGTCCTTTCCGAGGACGGAATAGGACCGGATGAGACGCTGCCATCCTTGCGCGTCATTCGGGTCGGCTTCAAGACGGGCGGCGAGTTGCGACACCATGCCTTCGATCATGTCGCGGCGCTGACCCGCATTCATATCAGCGGCCGCCGCAACCTGTTCCTGGCTCGGTGACGGACCTGACGCGGCACCGGACGGCGCCGCACTTCTGGACTGCTGGGGCTGCGGCATTTCGGCAAGCTCCAGCAGACCGGCCTTCTGCCGCGCATCGCTCAGCGCGCGTGTCGCGATTGGCAGCCAAGGGGCGTCGGCCGGGCTCTTTTCGATCAGCGAAGCCCAGGCATCGGCTGCATCGGCATTCTCGCCTTCCTGGCTGAGATCGAGCGCGACGAAGAAGCGGGCCGGCAGGTAATCCGGTTGCTCATCGAGCGCCTGATCGAAATATCGGCGGGCTTCGTCGGTCACTTCACCGTCGGCGGCCTGCGCCAACGCCTCGCCGAGCCCCGCATTGCGCGAGACACTCGGTCCCAGCAGACGATTGGCGTTCCTGAACGCTTCGACCGCATCCTCGGACCGGCCCATCCTGAGATAGATCGGGGCGACCACGTTCCAGCCCTGCCCATCATCGGGATTGCTCTTCAATCGCTCTTCCGCGCCGGCGACGAGACGCATGATCTCGTTCGGCGCGCCGTTTCCGTTGCTGGGTGCAGGTTGGGATCGCGCTGCCAGCGGCAGATCGGGCAGACCTGGCGCACCGAAATACTGGTAGGCCGAAAGGGAAACGACAGGAACGAGAACGACGATCGCAAGTCCAGCCGCAAAGCTCTTTCCGCTTGCGGCAGCCATGCCGCCGCGCCGCTTGCCGTCGGCTTCCGCCAATGCATTCGCCTTCAGCAGCCGCCGGCCGATTTCGGCCCTCGCGGTTTCGGCTTCTTCCTTCGACAGCGTGCCACGCTCGACATCGCCTTCGAGCTCGTTCAGCTGTGAACGATAGACTTCCACGTCATGCGACGCGCGGTCAGCAGCGGGATCAATGGAAGATGAAATAACCGGATAGACGAGGAGCAGAATGACGCCGAGCGTCATGGCCGCTACGATGAACCAGAAGACCATTGAACCGACTTGAACCCGTCTCTTCTCTTGGCCCGCGCGCCCTCTCGGCTGATCGCGGGTCTTGGCTTCGGTTCTCTCTAGCAGAAGGGCCCGGCACCCCCAAGCAAATCCGGGCTTACGAATTCGTCATAAAGGCGTTGAGGACGCGAGCCCGACTCGCGTTCCTCAGACCAGAACCCACTTTCCGTCGCCTGCCTTGCAAGCGGTTGCGGTGAGACCATCAGGGCCGCCGCCATCGAGAAACTGGGTATAACCGCGACAATCCTGCGAACCGACACGATAAACCTGTGTCGGAACGACACGACCGGACGCGCCACCCGCAGACCAGCTGATTGCCTCGCCCGCCGGCGTGAACTGAAGCGCCTGATATTCCGCTTCGACCGCCCGCGCCTTTGCTCCGGACGAAAGCTGCGCAGCGTAAGAGCTGCGACCGATTATCCCTCCGTCGAGAGACGCCGCTCCCGGAGACGATGGCGCGAGCCCGGAACCGGCGCTCAGGCAGCCGCCGAGCGTCAGAAAAATGCAAGCGATCACGGGACAGGACAGGCGTCGAGAAATCATCGATGTTCAACTTCGAATTCGGTCGAAATGGCGGAGCGTCACGCTCACGAAAGCGTGCGTCTTGGTTCTTGCGTCTCGGCTATCATGTCAAGCCGGAGGAAGCGCGCAAGTGCGGCAGCGCCACGATGACCGCCAACCCGCCGAGTTTCGATTCTTCGAGCCGCAGGTTACCCTGATATTCCTTCGCGGTGTCCGAGACGATGGAAAGGCCGAGCCCGCTTCCAGGTGTCGTCTCGTCGAAACGTTGACCGCGCTTGACGGCCCGCTTGCGTTCATCCTGAGAAAGACCTGGTCCGTCATCTTCGATAATGGTTTCGAACAAGCCCTCGCCGGCAACGCGGCATCTGAGCGAAACCCGGCTCTTTGCCCATTTCGACGCATTTTCGAGGAGATTGCCGACGATTTCCTCGTAATCCTGCCGTTCGCCCGCGAAGATGAGATCCGACGCGGTCTTTTTCTCGAAGAGGATATCGAGGTCGGGATTAAGCTTGTCGATCACACGCACCAGCCGGTCGAGCACCGGCGATACAGGCGTGCGATAGATGACGCTTTCGCTCTGTGCTGCGACGCGCGCGCGATCCAGATAATGCTGAACCTGCTCGCGCATCCGGGCACCCTGATCCTTGACGATCTGACCACTTGAACCGCCGATCCGGTCCGCTTCGTTGACCAGAACCGCGATCGGCGTCTTCAGCGAATGGGCGAGATTGCCGACCTGAGTACGCGCGCGCTCGACGATACGCCGATTATTGGCGACGAGGGCGTTCATCTCTTCGGCAAGGGGAGCGATTTCGATCGGAAACGTTCCTTCCAGCTTTTCAGCTTCGCCGGCCCTCACCTTGGCCAGTGCACGCCGGACGGTCCGAAGAGGCCGCAAAGCCAGCAGAATCACGCCGGCATTGATGATGACGCTGCCAAGTCCGACGATCGCCAGATAGAGCGCCAGCCGACGGTCGAAAGCCGATATATCCTGCGCCAGCTCGCTTTTGTTCCCCATCACCCGAAAGCGCGCGGCGCGATTTGAATCGTCGAGCACAACCTCGGTCTCAAGGATCTGAAGTTCTTCGCCGTTCAGACCGGGCTTGCTGTAGCTTCGCTGATAGTCGAACTCGAAAGGAACCTGCTGGACCGGCTCGGACGGGATCGACGAGTATCCGAGCGAGGACGAACTCAGACGACCGCGCAAATCCTGGCTGACCGGCACGATCTCCCAATACCATCCCGATTGCGGCTGGACATATTTCAGATCGCCGAGATTCGGGCTGCCGCTCAAATAACCGGCATCGTTGATGCTGACGCTGTTGATGAGGTTGAAGAGCTGGGCTTCGAGCAGCGCGGAAAAGCCGTCCTCTGCTGCTTGGCGGTAGAGTGCGGAGATGAGAATACCGACCGCCAAAAGCGCGGCGATCGTCCACAGGCTCGACATTCCGACGACACGGACGGCAAGCGACCGGCCGAGAATGCGCCAGATCCGCCCGAATTTAGAGCGGCGGGGGTCGGTGCGCCGGGACGAGCCTTCAGCCGTCCCGACGCTTTTCCTGTCTAAGTCGCTGTCGGCGACGGCGTCACTCATGCCGCAGGCGGTATCCCTGGCCTCTGATGGTCTCGATAAGATCGATGCCGATCTTCTTGCGCAAACGACCGACGAAGACCTCGATCGTGTTGGAGTCCCGGTCGAAATCCTGATCGTACAGATGCTCGATGAGCTCGCTACGCGAGACGACGCTGTCCTTGTGGTGCATCAGATAATCGAGCAGCCGGTATTCGTGCGAGGTGAGCTTCAGCGGAGTTCCATCGACGCTCACACGTGCGGTGCGCGTATCGAGCCGTAGCGGACCGCATTCAAGTTCGGACGTTGCATGACCGGCGGCGCGGCGGATCAGAGCCCGCACGCGTGCTAGCACTTCCTCGATATGGAACGGCTTCGTGACGTAGTCGTCCGCGCCAGCATCGATGCCGGCCACCTTGTCGCTCCAGCGATCGCGCGCGGTGAGGATCAGCACCGGCGTCTTCTTCTGGTCGCGGCGCCAGCGCTCAAGCACGCTGATCCCGTCCATGACGGGCAGCCCGACATCCAGCACGATCGCGTCGTAAGGCTCGGTATCGCCAAGAAAATGGCCTTCCTCGCCGTCGGACGCCTCGTCGACGACATAGCCTCCGGCCTCGAGCGCCTCCCGTAACTGGCGGCGCAGATTGTCGTCATCCTCGACAACGAGAACCCGCATATCACATCCCTTTCATCGTCGCTTCGCCACTAAGGGCGAACGGTCACCACGGTCCGGCGCGGTTTGCCATTGCCTTGAGACGGCACGAGGACGGTGACACGACAAACTGTCGATCCGCCCTCCGATGACTGACTGACCGACATCATGCGGCCGCCGCTACGGCTTTCCGCCTCGCGCACTTCCGACTGCGAGCAACTTTTCTGCTTGCCGCCACCCTGTCCTCCACCCTGACCCTGGGACTGGCCCTGCCCGCCGCCATTCGACTGGCCGCGACCTTGACCCTTCCCCTGCGCAAAAGCGCCGTCCGCCGCGGACGCAAGGAGCGCGACGGTGATCAGCAGACGAGATAGAATGTTCGTTGCAGTCATCTTGTTCGCCGTTCGATTCAGCCAGCCGTTCCCGGCCGGACCGCATACCTATAGCTCACTCAGTGAACCCCGTCTGAATGAACGACCGAAAGGGTAAATTAACCATAAGTGATTGATTTTCATGTCAAGATCAAACGCACATCCAGCAGCATAACACGTCACCTTTCGTTCTGTCAGCGAAGCGTTTTGTCCGCAGCCAGACGTCCATAAATTGCAACCAAAGCTCCGATCGCCGCGGCCGTATCGAACAGTGCCGTAGTCAGTGCTTCCTGCGCCGGACCGGGCACCTGAAGCCCTGCCAGGCCGGCGAGCGCCGCGCCAAGTGCCACGAGCCCACCCCAGACCGTTCGCGACTCGTACCATTTCTTTTCGTCCTGCATGACTTACGCCTTTCCTGGTGGTTGAGGTCAAGTTTTAGGACGCTCGAACGTCCTGGAGGCAGGGTCGCCCGAGCCCCATACCGGCGAAACCTGCGCAACGCTCACGGCAAGCCCGGACTTGAGCGCGCCGAAGGCATCGATCTGCCGATCCCGATCGAACAGGAATTCGGCGCTCGCCACATCGGTCGTGAACACCGGCGCCGATGCATCGGCCGGAGCGATGGCCAATCGGTAGAGTTCACGGTCTTCCCCGAGTGGCACCTCCTCGGCCTCCCAGCTGTCGCCGCCGATCCGTGTGCGCCGTATCCATCCGAGCCGGCAATCGCCGTTCGCTTCGAAACATCCGCTGAGATGAACGGGCGAATAGGGTTTGACCGATCGAAGCCCCATGTCCGCGCTCGTCTCGATCACCGCTGGGTCGTCGACTGGCCGACCCGCGGGCGCGAGCCTGATCTGTAGGGTCCGCCCGATCTCGCTGGTGTCGAAGTCGAGGGAGCGCACCGCCTCATTCAGAAGGACGAAACGCGAGCCGGTCGGAAACGGAAGGAGCGCGGCTCCCTCCGTGCCGGCCTGACCGCGCAGAAAACCGCCAAGCCTGAAAACGCCAGGCGCAACTTCCTCGGCGTCCAAAAACTGAAGAATTTCGAGGAGCCCATCTTCGGTCGTCACGGCGGCGGCGTTCTCGCCCGCCAAAAGACTGTCGAGCGTGACTGACGACAGAGTGCCGCGAGCAAGCCGAACCGTCAGCCTCGCAGCATGATCGATCACGCCGAAGGCACCGGCCGCGAAGCCTTCGGTCAGACGGCCGATCACGGCTGGGACATCGACAACGGAACGCCGCGTCAGCCGGCCCTCGCTGCTGCCGGCAAAAACGACGAACGGCATCCAGGGTTTTGCGTGAAGAGCGACCGAAGCACCACCCGAATTCCGACCTGGCAATATAGGCAGATCGAGAAGACCATAGGCTGGCCGGGATGCAATTTCAGGCGGTTTTGGAACGACGACGCCTTCCGCGGATCGTCCCACACCGGAGCCGACAGCCTCGGTCGGATCAAGCCGCCGCGCTTCGATCCGGCGCTCGTCTCCGCTCTCGATCCGCATCGTCAGCCAGCGGCCCTCTCGCCCATCGACCGTCAGAACGTCTCCGGGCTCGACCGCCGCTTGGTTGGGCGCAAGGGCGAAGCGCATCTCTTCGCGCGCCGGTCCGCTCTCCGCCATCAGCCTCGCCGCATAGCGCTCGGCCAGCTCCGTATTGAGAACCGCCGGGAAGCTCGAAACGCCCGTACGCGGTGTCAGAACGCCATCCCTTGCCGCTGTCGAAGTGCCCGGCTGATAGACCCGATCCGGGTCGAGATAGCGGATGGCTATTTCGTCGGGCGGCTCGCCCGCGTCGCCGCGCCGCTTTTCGACCAACGGACCATCCCCGTCGACCAGGGCCTCGATCCTGTGATCGCCGACCTTGCACGATAGCGAGCGGAAACTGAGTACGCCATCCGAACAGACGGCAACGGCACCGATCAACGAGAGAATCGTCTCGATCTCCTCTCGCGCTGTGCGCGGTCCGTCTACGATATAGCCGTCCAGCATCGCCTCCAAGGCCGAGACATCGAAATCGGCAATGCCGTGATCCTGGAGAATAGCAGCAACCAGCGCATCGGCTGGTGCATTGGCGAGCCGCCCGTTCAGCCAATGGCCAAGCCGCCAGTTCGTGCCATCCGTCCAGAGGTCGGTACGCTGCGGAAACGCCGGATAGGGCCGCGCATCCCAAGTCCAGACATGAATGGCACCCGGATCGACCATCGGGCCGCCATAGAGCGGCGAAATCGGGTTCAGCGAGGCTCCGAGCAGCCCGACGCCCTCGCTCCAGCCCTTGAGCGAAGCCTCCAGAAACCGCCGCTGCGCGAGATCGTCACGAAAGCCACGGCTATGATAGGGCGTGAAGCTCTCCGAAGACTTCGGATCGACGAAGACATTCGGCTGGTTGCTGCCGCGATCGATCGCAGGGCAGCCGAGTTCGGTGAACCAGATCGGCTTCGACATCGGCACCCAGGGAGATGCCGCGCCGGTCTCGACACCGTTCGCCCGGTCATAATGGGGCTTCGACCACCAACCTCGGATGTCCTTATCGCGATAGACGAAAGGCTTGCCGACAGCGCCATCGGAGATCGGCGTCCTGATGCCTGCCTGCCGGTCAATATTCGTCGCATAATACCAGTCGTACCATTCCCCGCTGGCGAGATCCTCGGCAAGCGCTTGGCGATCATATTGCGAAGGCGTCTCCGCCCCCGGTTCGCCCTCGCCCCGCCAGTCGGACAGGGGCAGGTAATTGTCGATCCCGACCACGTCGATCGCGTCCGACGCCCAGAGCGAATCGAGATTGAAATGGATCTCGCTCGTCCCGTCCGCCGGCCGGTAACAGGCATATTCGCTCCAATCAGCCGCATAAGTGACGATCCGGCCGGGCATCATCGCCTTGATTTCCGCGGCGATCGCGATCAGCGCCTCAACGAACGGAAAGCGCCCTGTCTCGTCGCGGATACGGGTCAGCCCGCGCATCTCCGAACCGATGACGAAAGCGGCGGCACCGCCGCGATCCGCTATATGTGCCTGGTGGAAAATCATCCGGCGATAGGACCATTCGTTCGGCCCGAAATAGCGCAGCCGGTCGCCCTCCCAGGCGAAATCGTGCCGCGAGGCCGTACCGACGAACCGTTCGATGTCGCTCCGCGCAGCCGCCGTCTTGTCGGCGCTTCCAGCAAGTCCCTCCGCCAGATCGAGCGTCATGCGCCCGCGCCACGGAAACGCCGCCTGTTCGGTTCCGCCGTATGGATCGGGAAGCTCGTTAACCGGCGGCACGTCCATCAAAAGGAACGGGTAATAAGTGACCGCAAGACCGCGATCCCGCAGATCCTCGATCGCCCGTACGACACCCCGATCGCTCGGTGTCCCGCCATAAGCCGGAGACCCGTCGATCCGCGAAACCAGCCGCGCCTCCGATCGATCGACATCGCCGACGAGCCAGTCCTCGTCCTCCTTGCGCTCGCGAATTTCGACGCCGGGCATGATCTCGCAATGGCCTGCTCGCAAATCGTCCCCGAACCAGGCGACCACCAGCGCGGCGCGGGATAGCTGCGGCAGAAGCCGGTCCATCTCGTCGATCGAGGCCGTCCAATCACTTTCGCCGAAGGCGACGTTCCGGTTGAGGATGCGGTCCTCTCCTTCGCCAATCTCTTCGCGCACCGGTTCCGGGTCGACGCCGTGCTCCGTCGCGCCGGGAATGATCGTGATCGCCTCGATCCGGTTTTCCAGGTCGCCGACGGGTCGCAGCACCTCACAGGATATCTGCGGAATGCGATTGCCCCAGCGCTCCAGCGGCAGCCGCTCGAAGACCAGATAGGCAATCCCGCGATAGGCCGGCGCATTGCCCCCACCTTGCTTTGCCTCGATCAGCGGATCGGGTTCCTGGCTTTCGTGGCCGCGATACAATCGGATGTCATGGCGAGTCTGGTCGATCTCCTCGCCATCGGCCCAGATGCGGCGTATCCCGGCGATCGGTCCCTCGCAAAGCCCCACCGCGAAATTGCCGAAATAGCTGTAGGTCGTCACCTCGACGCTCGGCGGCCCGCCCTTGCCGCCATGCCGTTCGGTATCGATATCTTCCTCGAACCGCGTCCCCCAGATCACCTGCCCGGCAATACGCGCAGTTCCATAGACCCGCGGGACGCCGCCGCCCTCGTCGGCCTGCATGAAGCGCACCGCGTCGAGACGCGGCCCTTCGCGTTTCTCGGTCTTTCCAAAGAGCGCACCGTCGATCACCGAGCCGGCGAGCGCACCCGCCGCACGGCCGAGTATCGCACCGATAGGACCGCCGATCCCGCCGCCAATAAAGGAGCCCGCCGTCTGGAGAAGAAGCGTCGCCATCGGCCGTTCACCTCACGCATTCTGGAAAATGGAAAATTCCGGCCACGCGCCGCAGCCAGGCCTCCGGCATCGCGGATCTGACGACCGCGCTGCCCTCGTAGGCGTGGATCAGCCGCCCCCGGCCATCGACGATCCCGCAATGGCTGGCCGGCAGTCGCTGTCGCCAGCGGAAGAGTACCACCGATCCCAGCTCCGGGTGCGCAAGCGGGCTCGCAATCAGATGCCTTCTTGCGGCATCGAGCAGCCGCTCGCCCGTGCGATCGAGAACCCAGTCCATCGCATAAGGCGCAGGCACTTCGGGCTCTTCGCCATGAAGCTCCCGCCAGACCCCGCGTATGAGACCCAGGCAGTCGCAACCGACGCCTTTTCGGCTCCCCTGATGGCGGTAAGGCGTTCCGAGCCATGTTTCAGCCAAACCCACCACGCGGACGCGGAAGGCGTTTTCGGCCGCATTCGTCGAAGTGCTCATGGAACCAGCGGACGTCCGTCGTGGCCGCCGATCGCCTTTGCGACGCCAAGCGCGGAATCCCCGCCCGGCAGATGCGGAAAGCCTCGAAAGTTCTCCTGATTGGCGAACCGATCCCGGCAGGTCGCGAAGCGCTTGTCGCATCCCTGTGCGACCTCGACGCGATCGCCCTTACTTGGCGCGACGGGCAGAGGCTGCGTCAAAACCAGCCGAACCAGCCCATCGACTTCGTCCTCGGCATAGGCGATCTTGGCCTTGACGCCGGCCGCCCGGCCGCTCTGGAAGACCACATTCCCATACCGATAGCGCTCGTGCGCCACCCCTGCGGACAGAGCCACCGTCACCGAACTCTCGCCCTGTTCGACGACCGTACCAGCGTTCTTGAGGCCCAGTCCCGAAAGATCGAGCCCACACCGTTGATCCCCCAGCGAGGCATCGCATTGCCGCCGGTAAAGCCGCCCGCGCACCCGGTCGAGATCGGCGATCCGCGAGCGCAGCTCGACGGTAAAGGCGAGATCGCCGCGCGTGATCTCGCCGACTGAGAGGACGTCGGTCCGCGCGTGCGCCGCGACTGGGTTCGTCCAGTCGACCAGAAATGTCTCGACCTTCGCGCCGTCATATCGTCCCGCCGCGATATCGGCTTCCTCGATCCGCGCCGAACTCAACGCCCCCGCGACTTCACGTGTCCCGCTCGCAAGGCCGAGTTCGCTCTCCGCCTCGCTCGCGGTCAGTCCGGTCCGCGCCTCGAAGCGGGTCCCGTCGAATTCTAGATCGGCATCGTGGTCGGTGAAGCCGAGCACGACGCCATCCTTTCGCGTGATGCGCCAGCATTCGGCGAGTGTCGTGACTGGCCCTTCCAGTGCAGTCGTCAGAGCAGCCGGGAACTGCTTCATGGTCGGATCTCCACGAGTGGAATGGAGGGGATTTCACCGGCCTCGAACGCCGTCACGTTCACCGAAAGCTGGTTCATGTCGAAGCGCACCGGCACATCGAAGGCAAAGCCCGCCTGGACGAGCGAACCGTCAGCCGGCGGCACATCGAAGACGACCGCACTGCCGCTCTCCTCCAGCTGAAAGCCGGTTCCGATCACGCTTTCTCCGACCGCGACAAGCAGGCTTCCCGGAACCGCCTTCTCGATCGGCCGCCAATAGATATCGGCCCCTCCCCCATAGGGCTTCACGAGCTCGAACCGCGTCCGTTCTCCGTCGCCTCTTCCGAGCGCCACGTCGAACGCGCCCGGCGAAGCGCCGAATGCGCCGGAATGCCAGTCGAACGGATCGCGAAACCGGAAGCCCACCAGCTTGCCGCGCCGCGCCTCGAAGAACGCGACCACCTCTGCCAGATCGGCGAGATTGCGGATGCCAGATCCGGCATCGTATCTGCGCACCGCATGGGCGGTCCGCTGGTTGCGGTGTTCAAATCCCGTCGAGAGACGAACGATTTCGACCCGCCGCTCCGGCCCGCCGCTGGCGCCGAAGGCAACGCGCAACGGAAACCGCTCCTCGCTGAAAGCCTGCGCTCCCATCGCCTAAAGCCCTCGCCGGCCGCGACCAGCCGCCCGCGCCAACATAGCGTTGATCTGCATTTCCGACTTTCGAAAGCTCTGGGCATCAGGCGTCGAGACGTTGAAGACGATCGTGCCGCCCCCGCCCTTTCCACCCGGCGCCGCCACTCCAAGCCGCCCGTCCGCACCCCGTTGCAGCGGCAGGATCGCCTCGGCCCCCGCTTCGCCCATCACGCCGAGCCCGCCGCCGCTTGAAAAGAAGTGCGGCCTGGCAACGACGCCACCCTTCGCGAAGGGCATGATCTGCCCCACGCCACCGCCACCCAACGCACCGCTGATCGCACCGCTGAACAGGTTTTCGAGCGGCTTCAGCGCTGCATCGAGCGCAATGTCCGAAATCCGCTTCGCAAGTCCCCGCATCACCTGATCCAGTGACTTGCCGCCGCTGACAGCGCCCCTCAACGCACCGGTCAGAGCCGATCCGAACTGGCTCGCGCGTTGCGAAAGATCGTCGAGCGCAGCCGTCAGCTCCGCCGTGTCCGCGCTCATGCGAACGCGGATGGTTTCATCCTCTTCCATCGCCTGTGTTTCCTAATTTTCGTCTGGAAAGCGCCGCATCAGGGCGTCGAGATCCCCCTGCGATAGGGCAAACCCATG
The DNA here is from genome assembly GCF_040239565.1 of Fulvimarina thalattae. Lineage (NCBI taxonomy): Bacteria > Pseudomonadati > Pseudomonadota > Alphaproteobacteria > Hyphomicrobiales > Aurantimonadaceae > Fulvimarina > Fulvimarina thalattae. The sequence continues at coordinate 80,805 of NZ_JBEHWS010000007.1, read as the reverse complement.
CCTGGTCGGAGCATAGGCGGCAAAGGCCGCGGCCAGTTCGCGCGGCGTCAAAGACCAGAAGGCGTCACTGCCGAGCTTCAGGACGCCGAAGCCGAAGCGGAGGGCATCGTCCCAGGGAAAGGCCGCGACGGCTGGGCGAGCTCCCGTCGCGGCGAAACGGGGTTTGCGTCGTCACCGTCGCCACTCGCCGGAGCGCCATCCACCGGCTCACCGCCGCCGAACGCAGCCGTCAGCAATTCCACCGCGATCCGCGCAGCACCTGCCACGCCGTCCTCGAACCGCATCGCCGAGACCTCATCTGCGGAAACAGGCTCGCCGCCGCCTCTCAGACCCGCCGCGATGATGATCATCAGGTCCCGCGCCGAAAGCCGCCCGGAATCGAAGCGCGCAGCCAGTGCCGCCAGATTGTCGGCCTGAAACGCCGATTCCAATTCGGCCAACGCCCCGAGGGTCAGGCACAACCGCCGCTCCGCACCATCGATAACTGCCGGAACCTCGCCGCGCCGCCGGTTCGTGAAAATCGGGTCAGATGGCCGCAAAGCTCAGCACCCCCGCCGACTCCATCGCGATGTCGAAGGTCAGCTCGCCATTGTGCTCGCCTGAATATTCGAGCGCTGTCACCTGGAATGGACCGGTCACGCGCCCGAAATCCGGGATCACCGCCTGAAACGCTTCGATCCGTCCCTCGAAGAAAGCAGACCGCAGCGCCACGTCCGATGCCGCATCCTTGAAGATGCCGCTGCCCGAAAGCGAAGCCCGTTGTACGCCGGCGCCCGCGAGAAGCTCGCGCCATCGTCCGGCACTTTCAGTGTCTGTCACGTCCACCGTTTCGGCGTTGAAGGCGAGCTTGCGTGCCCTCAGCCCGGCAATGGTCGCAAAATTCCCGTCGCCGGCCTCGTCCATCTTGAGGAGCAGATCCTTGCCCTTCTGCGCTGCCATCAGCGAGGTCCTTTCATGAATGGAGACAACAAAAAAGCGGCCCTTGCGAGCCGCTTTCGATCAATGTCGGATGATGGTTCAGTCGGGCCGTCAGGCCAATGGTTCGGTCACCGCCCTGAAGCGCAGGATGCCGTGATAGGTCGTGCTCTCGGGCTCCTGCCGCGCTTCGGCGAACTGAAGCCGCAGATTGACCAACTGGTGACCTTTCAGCGGAAGGTTCGCATCGTCGAGCTTCTTCGAGACCCGGTCCATGATCTCGTACGTCTCCTGCTTGCCGCCGCCCTTCGCCCAGACATGCAGGGTGAGGATGTGTTCGGAACCGTCTTCCGTCCCGGTCGACCAGTCCATCACCGTCGTCCGCCCGAGCGTCAGATAGGGAAACGCCGCCCGCTCGGGCCGGCGATCGAAAACCTTCGGCCCGCCGAGAAGTCCAGTCAGCGCCGGATCCCCGGTGAGCGCGTCGAAGATCGATTGCTGCAGTTCAGAACTTGGATGCGCCAAGGCTATCATCTCCTCCGAGCAACTCTCGCCATGTCACAAGCCTTCATATGCTGTGATCATGAACGGCTTTCATCACGCGTGCACGACAAAATTAACTCAAAGTCTTCACACTTTCGTAGGTCCTCCGCGAGGCGGGCCATCATCGGACGTATTCGCGCGCAGGTCCTGATCCCTAAAGCCGGATGTCGAAGGCAATCCGCGCGTCCAGTCCGAGCCAAAATCTTCCTCCTCTGATATGTCGCCACGATCCTTGCGCAAACGTCTCGCGATCGCTGTCGAAAGCCGTAACTGCAGGCCATCGAGGTTCGTCCGGAAGGCAACCTTCAAGCCACCTCCTCCCTGCACAGGCAGAGAAGATAGCGCCCGCTTTCGTCAGGATCGTAAAGCGTTTCGATAAAAAGCAGGCGCTGATCGAACCGGAACCGGCGTCCGCGCACCACGGTCTCGGCCTTTCGACACAAAACCCGAAGTCGCCTGTTAGCCTGTGCCTGGTCGAACCGCTCGAAACGCCGCGAAGACTCCGCCTCGACATGGATCGAGACCGATCCGATCGGAACCCAGTCGATGCGCGCGCCGCCCATCCCATCCGGCGTCTCGGTCGGCTGTTCCAACACGGCGAGATGTCTGAGGAGGCCGGGATCGATAAAGAGCTTCTTCGCCATGTCAGAGCCGCACCCTTTTCAGGGATCGCACGAGCCGCAGCGCGTTGCTTGGCAGGAACCGCGCGGCGCCCTCCTCTGCTTCGGTTCGCGTCTCAAACCAGCTCGCCGCCGCGACCAAAATCGCATGCTTCGCCGGAGCCGGGACGTCATGCGCCGCAAGTCCGGCTGTCACGGTGACGTCGACCCCGTTCGGACTCGCAGCCCAGACGTCGGACGACAGCTCAACTGAAAGTCCATCGCGAGAAATCGTCGTCTCAATCTCTGGATCGAACACGGTTTCAGTGCCGTCCGCACCATAGCCGAACACCGCGTCCACGCTGACGACCGGCGTCTTGGTCGGTTGTACCCTTCCGTCCTTCGGCCTCTCGTCGACGATCAGCCGGAACTGCCGCCGTGCCAGCACGATTCCGACCTCAGCCTCGATCGCCGCGTTCGCCGCTGCAATAAGAAGCCGGAGCGTCTCGTCCTCGTCGTCACGCGCGATCCGGGCCCACCTCTTCAATTCGCTGACGCCGACCGGCGCAATGCCACTGCCAAGATCGATCACGACCACGGCTTCATCCTTTCATGCTTTTTAGAAAAGGCCGGTGCCGGCGGGGAGGAACGCCGGCACCGTATCGATTCGCTTAAGAGTGCGGTCAGACCGAGAAGGTCAGCACCTTGCCCGCATCGAAGTCCTGAACGCCGCCGCCGACACGCTTTGTTGTGTAGAAGAGAACATACGGCTTGGCGGAATACGGATCGCGCAGCACGCGCACGCCCTGGCGATCGACCACGAGATAGAACCGCTTGAAATCGGCGAAGACGATCGCGTTCGCCCCGGCCTCGGCGTCCGGCATGTCCTCCGCCTCGATCAGCGGAAAGCCCATCAGCGAGGCACGGGCACCAGCGGCGGACGGCGGCTGCCAGAGATAGTTGCCGTCGGCGTCCTTCAGCTTGCGCACCATCGCCTGGGTTCGACGGTTCATCATGAAGCTGGCGTTCTGGCGGTAACCCGCCTTCAGCGCATAGACGAGGTCGATCAGCTTGTCGGCGGCCTCGCCTGCCGCAAACGCACCGTCGGCTCCCGTGTTCAGGCTTCCGACATTACCCCAACTCCAGGCATCTTCGGCAACCGTCGGATAGGTCATGAATCCGCGCGGCTTGTTCACGCCGTCGCCATTGACGAAAGCCTGGCTCTCCTGCGCGGCGAAGGCCTGCTCCACCTCCTCGCCGATCCACCGATCGAGATCGACCGCCGCATCGTCGAGCAGCGCATTGGTCGCCGCCGGCATGGCGTAAAGCTCCATCGTCGGGAAGCTGAGTTCCGCCAGCTGCGGCGCGGTCGTCTCCGGGCGGATTTCCGTTTCGCCCACCCATCCGGTCTGCGCCCCGGAGATCGCAAATGGCTTCTTCAGCACTGCGGCAGATACCGTCCGTACGGTCGCGGCCGAACGCACCGGAGAGATCACAGCCAGACGCCGGCCGATCTCCGTTTCGGTCTCGTCCGGCACGAGGAAACCGCCATCCGCGCCGGTCAGCTGCGACATCGCCTTCGCCTCCAGCTGCCGCAGCCCGCTTTCGTCGCCGCCACGAGCATAGGCTTCGAAGGCATTTTTGTGCTCGCTCGGAGCCGTCTCCGCATGCCGCTCGTCAAGACCGATGCGCGGCCGGGTGCTCTTCAGCGTCAGCCGCTCCATCCGGCGCTGCTGCTCGTCAAGCGCCTTGGTCAGGCGATCGACTTTCTCCTCTGTCACGACATCGGCGCTCATCCGCTTTTCGAGCTGTGCGAGCCGCTCGTCGTTCGCCTCGCGGAAATTCTCGAAGACGCTCATGAAGCGCTCATGTCCGGCATCCATCTCCGCTCCATGCGCCTTGATTTCAGGCGCGCTGATGCTCTCGTTCATTCTCACGAACTCCTTCTTCTGTTCGATTTTTCAGGCTGTGATCGCAGCGCGATCAGTTGGGCAGGTTTCGGCCGAAACCTTGCGTCCCGAGCCGGCGGCTCGGGAAAATTCCCGAGCGTCCTCCCTCGTCCGGCGCCCTGAGGCGCGCTCCTTCCTGCATGGGGAAGGACACGAGCGAGATTTCCCAAAGATCGATCGTCACCAACCGCCGCCGGTGCGGAGGGCTCGCCCGACGCGCAAGCTTGGTGCGAAAGCCTATCGACAAACCGTCGATGGCGCCCGCCGCGATCAGCGCCGCGGCCTCTCGGCCTGCCAGCGCCCCAGCCGCGATTTCGCCTTCGGCATAAAGTCCCGTTCGATCCTCTTGAATCATGCTCCAGCGGCCTACAGGTCGCGCAGGATCGTGATGCCAGAGCATGCGAATACTGCCGGCGCCGCGTTTCATCAGCGACGCCGCGAACGCGCCCGGTTCGATGATATCGCCGGACAGATCCGGCCGACCGAAGAGCGCCGCATAACCCTTGATAACGACGGGCCGGTTCGACGCGAGCACAGGTGACGACGGGCCATCCATGGTCAGATTCCCGACCACGCAGATTCTGTCTTGACAATTTGAACGATCTGTTGCACCTTTGCACCTGTCCTGAAATCTTGATGTCGTGGCAGTCATTTGACAGCACCCTCCTCCAGAGTGGTGCTGTCTTTTTGTGTGCTGTCCGGTGTCTCGAACCGTCGCGAAGCTTGATTTCAGCCCTCGCGGCCATAGCCGACGGCTTGACGCTTCTCGTCCCGGGTTAGAAAGTCTGCGCCGCTCACGCGAGCCCACAATGCCTCGCGCTCCGCCGAGAGCCCTTCCACCGCGTCGAGATCAATCCCGAGTTGCAGTTCTGAGTCCCCGAAATGGCCGCCGAGCCAGGTGCCGATCGCACCCGTCATCCGCTGGATCAGCGGCAGGACCGTCAGCCGATAGAAGGCCCGGTTCGCTTCGGCATAGTTCGCATAAGTGAGATCGCCGGGTATCCCGAGCAGCATCGGCGGCACCCCGAAGGCGAGCGCGATATCCCGCGCAGCACCATGGCGTGCCTCCATGAAGTCCATGTCCTTGGGCGTCAGCGCCATCGCCTTCCAATCGAGCCCGCCTTCCAGAAGCATCGGGCGCCCCGCCGCGCCGGCTCCTGCATAACCGCTCTCCAGCTCGGCCTTCAGCCGGTCGAACTGCTCCACGGACAGGTTCGAGCCATCGGCCGGTTGATAGACCAGCGCGCCCGATGGCCGGGCAGAATTTCTCAGAAGCGCCGCATTCCAGCTCGCTGCCGCATTGTGCAGATCGAGCGCAGCCTGCGCAGCCGAAAGCGGCGCCAGTCCCACCTGATCCGACAGCGGATGAAACAGCCGCAGATGAAGAAGCGCGGCCGGCCGATCCCCATCAGTCTCCGCCGCTATCCGACGCACAGTCGATCCAACGCGATATTCGTAAGCCTCAGGCCATCCGTCCGCACCGGCAATCGTGCGCACCCGGTCCGGCCGCAGCGGATAGAGCGCGGCCACCTCGCCTCCTGCCTCCACCACTTCCAGATAGGCGTTTCCGGCCAGCAATAGATGCCCGCACAGCATCTCGAACAGGCTCGCCCGATCCTGCGCCGCATTGGGCCGCTGCAGCCGATCGAGCACCGGATGGTCATCGAATTCCCGCCCGTTCTTCCGCAGGATGAGCGGGATCGCCCCGGCAGCTTCAGAGATCAGCCGGACCGAGCGATAGACGACCGGATTTGCCATGAAACCCGTCCGCGCCAACGCCTCGTAGCTTCGCGAGCCCCGCTGTTCCCCGGCAGGTCCGGTCAGCAGAAACGCGCCAGCACCGATGCTCAGACCTGCCGATTTCAGCTCACCCGCCTCGGAGGCCGCCTTTTCGGCATGCGTATTGGCGCCACCGCCAAACAAGGCGGCAAGCGTCGAAGTCAGACCCATCGGCCCTCTCCTCACATCAAGTTTTTCGATAATCGGCTCGTCGAAGCCTTCAGAGATTGCGCACCCGCGGCTCAGCTTCGTCGCCGGTCAATGCCGTCACCGCCCAGACCAGCGCGTCCAACCGGTCCGGCGATCGTCCATCGCTCAGACCATCCGTCGCGAAATCCGCCATCTCGTCTTCCAGCTCGGGAAAACGCCCGACATGTCGCACACGTCCCTGCTCGTAGAGCGCCGCCACTGGCTCGGCGCGCGTCCATTTTCCACGCGTCGCCCGAACCGCATGATAGGGTATATCGGGCGCGACGGTCCGCAGCACGGCCTCAACCATATCGCCGCCCTGGTTCACCTCCGCGACGATCCGGTCGGCTTCCAGCCTTTCGAATAGCGCCACCGCGCACCGCGCCCACCTCTCCGGCTTTACACTACGCCGGCTCTCGTCGGCGACGACATAGATCACGCCGTCGGCACCCTTCCCGGCCGCCACAATCCCGCAGGCGTCGCTGCGCTTGGTCGATGTCGCCGGCGGATCGACCGCCACCACGATCCGCTTCAGCGGAGGCGCCGCTGCCATACGCCCGCTTTCGATCATAGAGCGTTCGAAGAGAGCATCCTCACGATCAGCCAGAAGCTCGCCGTCCAGTTCCTGCCGCCCAAGCCGAGTGCCGCCATAGCGCCGCGCCATCGCCTCCAGGAAGCCAGGCGCCAGATTTTCCGCGTTTGCCGCCGTCCGCATCCGCGTCACCGACGTCTGCGGATCGGCCAGCAGTCGCTTCAGGATCGGCACGTTGCGCGGCGTCGTCGTAAATAGCGCCCGTGGCTTCTCGCCGAGCCGCAGCGCCAGCATCAGATTGTCGAAACTTTCCTCCGCCCTCACCCATTTGCCCAGTTCGTCGCCCCAGGCCGCATCGAACTGATAACCGCGGATCGAGTCCGGGTCCTCCGAGGAGAATATCTGAGCCGTTGCCCCGTTTGCGAAGACGAGCCTCCTTCGCGTCACCTCAAACACGGGCCTCTGATAGCCAACGATCGCCTTCAGGCCGCTTTCGCCCTCGATCATCACCTCGCGCGCGTCGGCCAGTGTCTCGGCGACCAGCGCGATCCGCCTGTGTGGCCCGCTTGCAAACGGAGACAGCCCCAGCGCCATCCCCGTGACCCATTCCGCGCCAGCTCTGGTCTTGCCGGAGCCTCGCCCGCCGATCAGCAGCCATTGCCGCCAGGCCTCTCGCGGGGGTAATTGCTCGGACCGCGCAACATGCCACCATTTCGGCATGACCTCCTGCAGCACCTCGATCCGCTGCTCCAGAGCATCCGCATAAACCGCAGACCAGTACTGCTTTTGCCGTTCCTTTGGATCGCTCGACCAGACGACGCCACTCGGAAGCGTCGCGTCCGTCATTCGGGCATCGCGCCCCACCGAAAGGCATCGGTCTCGAGGTCTCTTCCAGAGCCTGTACTTGTATTCTCCGAAGACGACGCCGTCTCGACATCCACGGTGCGACTTTCAATTTCCCGTCGCTTGCGATCAAGCACCTTCAACCGCTTCACAAGTTCCCGCGACAACCGCTCGGTTTCGGCCGGATCACCTTCCCGACTAGCTTCATCCGCCATCTCGGCACGCTTCAGATCGATCAGCTTTTCCAGCGTCCGCGTCATCTGGGCGATCATGTCGATCCGCTCCTTGCCGCCCCGATCCTTGGTCGGCGTATCCGCCTTTATGGTTATAGGATTATTTTCTTTTATGGCCGTCTCGATCGTTGTGATCTCAGCCAGAAGAAGCGTCATCAATCGCTCTGCGACCGCGCCCGTTCTCCCGGATGCACCGCCTCCTTTATGCGCGACACCACTTCGCTTCACATCAAATACCTCGACTTTTTCCTCGAAAAAACCGATCGGAAACGCAAAAAGGCGAAGCATCCCGCTCCGCCTTTCCCAATTCTCCGACTGTGCCCTTTACCTATCCGAGGACCGTGACGGTGTCAAGGATTATTTTCATATTTTTGAAGACACGTTGCCGGCGCCCGGATCCTGCTCCGGCCACTCGACGACATGATCCTCGAATTCGTCGAGCTCCATGCCCTCTTCACTCACCGTCCGCCCCTGCACCGAAACGCCGGCCTGATGAACCGTCTCGTGGCTCCCGGACAGGAGATGGTGCCACCAGTAAAGATCGCGCCCTTCGTCCACCAGCCGATAGGCGCAGCTCGGCGGCAACCAGCCGATTTCCCGCACCGTGGTCGGGTTCAGCCCGACGCAGTCCGGCACGGTCTCCTGGCGATTCTCATAATCGCTGCAACGGCAGGCCTCGCCGTCAAGCAGGCTACACGCGACATTGGTCCAGACGATCTCGCCGGTGTCGTAATCCTCCAGCTTGTTCAGGCAGCAGCGCCCGCATCCATCGCAGAGCGCCTCCCACTCCGCGTCGGTCATCTCATCGAGGGTCTTTTGCCGCCAGAACGGTTTGTTGCCGGAATCACGCATGGCCGATTTCTCTGAATTTGTGTCGCAACTTTTTACGTCCTTGATTATAAAGTAAGGGGACGCCGGGAATTTTTTAAACGGTCGCACGCGCTTGCGTCGACTTGTCCAGTCCTTTGATCAACGGCAGCATCGACACGTGGCAGACAAATCCGAAGCCAAACGTTCGCACAAGAGCCCTTCGCGGCTGATCGAGGTCGACGCCTGGATCGACTCGTCGATGTTCAGGCTCTGGAACGGCTTCTCTCGATTCTGGGAAACGGTTACGATTCAGTCGCGCCGGCTTCGCGCCCGCGGTTTCACCCGTGTCTTATCAGAGCTCGCCGGAGAAGGCTTCACGCTCGGCGTTGCCGGGTTCATCCTTCTTCTTGTTCTCGCCCAACCCGCCATGAAAATGACGGAGAAGGGCCTGCCTGAGGAAGCCGACTTCTCGGTCACCTTCCTTGATCGCAAGGGCAACGAGATCGGCCAGCGCGGCATCCTGCGCGCCGCGGCCGTTCCCATCGACGAGCTTCCCGACCAGTTCATCAAAGCGGTACTCGCCACCGAGGACCGGCGCTTCTTCGAACATTGGGGCATCGATTTCTTCGGCCTCGCCCGCGCCATGGGTGAAAATGCCCGCGCCGGAGGCGTTGTTCAGGGCGGCTCCACCCTCACCCAGCAGCTCGCCAAGAACGTTTTTCTCACGCCGGAGCAGTCCCTGGAGCGCAAGGTCAACGAGGCCTTCCTCTCGCTCTGGCTCGAGTCGAACCTCACCAAGCGCGAAATTCTCGCGATGTATCTCGACCGCGCCTATATGGGCGGCGGTACGTTCGGCGCAGCGGCCGCAGCCGAATTCTACTTCGACAAGTCGATTCGCGACGTGAATCTTGCGGAGTCCGCAATGCTCGCCGGCCTCTTCAAGGCCCCGGCGAAATATGCCCCTCACATCAACCTGCCAGCTGCCCGCGCCCGCGCCAACGAGGTTCTGACGAACATCGTCCAGGCGGATTTCATGACCGAGGGTCAGGTCGTCGCGGCCCGCCGCCAGCCGGCAGCGGCGGTAGACCGCTCCCAGCGCCAGTCGCCGGACTACTTCCTCGATTTCGCCTTCGAGGAAGCCCAGCGGCTCGTCCGTGAAAACAAGCTCGGCACCCGCAATCTCGTCGCTCGCACGACGATCGACATGAAGCTCCAGGCACTCGCCGACGAGACGATCGACTATCACATGCGTCAGTTCGGCAAGAGCTACGACGTCGAGGAAGCGGCCATGGCTGTTCTCTCGGACGACGGCGGCCTGCGCGCCATGGTTGGCGGGCGCGACTACGGCGAATCCCAGTTCAACCGTGCTGCTCGTGCTCTGCGCCAGCCGGGGTCTTCGTTTAAGGTCTATGTCTACGCGACGGCGATGGAACAGGGCATGAAGCCCACCGACACCATCATGGACAGCCCGCTTCGCATCGGAAACTGGGCACCGCAGAATTACGGTCGCTCCTTCTCGGGCCGCGTCAGCCTGCAGAACGCCCTCGCGCGGTCCCTGAACATTCCGGCGGTTCGCCTTTACCAAAAAGTTGGCTTCGACAACACGGTCAAGCTCGCCCACGAAATGGGCATCGAGTCCGATCTGCGTGGCGACAAGACCATGGCGCTCGGAACCTCGGAGGTCACGGTCCTCGATCAGGCGACCGCTTACACAACCTTCGCCAACGGCGGCTACACGCCACGACGCCACACGATCACCCAGCTGATCGATGCCGAGGGTCAAATCCTGTGGGATGCGCGCCGCGATCTGCCGCCCCGCAAGCGTATTCTCTCGGAAGAAGCCGCAAAAAACATGAACGACATGCTCGTCGGCGTCACCGAAAGCGGTACTGCGCGCCGTGCACAGATTTCCATGGCACGGGCCGGCGGCAAGACCGGTACGACCCAGTCCTATCGCGACGGCTGGTTCGTCGGTTTCACCGGCAATTTCAGCGCGGCAGTCTGGTACGGCAATGACAGCTTCCGTCCCACGAACCGCGTCACCGGCGGTTCGCTCCCGGCGATGACCTGGCAGCGCTTCATGGAGGCGGCCCACCAGAACATCGAACTCAAGCCAATCCCCTATATCGACAATCCATTCCCCGATGGGCAGCAAAATGTCGCCGAACCGACGGACAACCCGCTGATCGCGTCCGGCCAGACAGGCCTCACGGTGGACGCAGAGAAAGTGCTTTCCGAGATCGGCGAGCGGTTCGAAACACTCGCACCGATGACGAACGATCGTGTCGCTTCCGCTTCGTCCGATGGGTCGACACCCGTCGCTGCGGCCAACACGGCGCCGCAGACCGTCGAAAACTAGATCGGAACTGCGAGCCCGAGCCGAGATCGATTAGAAGCCGTCATGCGTTTTCTCCTAGCTTCACTTCTGGCGATCGCGATCGCGCTTGGTCTCGGCGGCTGGACGGCCAAGCTCGCGATCGACGGCGGCACAAATTTCGACTCGGTCGAGCTCGGCCCCTGGACGGCAAGCCCGCTCGTCGGCACCCGCTCTGCCGACCCCTACGCCAAGGCGCGCCTTGCAAAACTCGCACAGCTGACGCTCGGCGGCGGCGAAGGCATCGTCTTCCAGGCCGAGGATGACGACGAAGGGCGTCGGTTACGCCTCGAATGTTCCTATCAGCTCAAGGGCGGAACGCCCGCCGCCCGCTTCTTTACTCTTTCGGCGCATTCCGATGCCGGTCGGGTGGATCTCCCGCAAACTGGACGACCCGGATGGCTCACCTCCAATTCGCTGCTCCGTAAAGAGGATAACAGTTTCGAGATCGCTGTCGGCCCTGAGCCGCGCTCGGGCAACTGGCTTGCAACAAACCAGACCGGTTCCTTTCGCCTGACATTCGCGCTCTACGATACACCGGCAAGCGCGATCACGGGCGCGGCCGGTCTCGCAATGCCATCGATCCAGCGCGAAGGATGCCGCGACGATGGGTAGGTTTGTTCTGGCTCTCCTCATCGGCCTTGTGGGGGCCGGCCTCGTCCACATCGCGATCGTCTTCATGATTCCGCGCGTATCCGATAACAGCGCCTGGAGCCGCCTCTCCTCGCTCGGCGACTATTTCGAGGTCGTGCGCATCGCGCCCCTACGCGACACGTCTTCGCCGGCTCAGGAATCTTCGACCGAAACGCCCCGCGAGCGTTTCGCCTTCGCCGATCCCGCCTTCATCGTCGCGAGTTGCCGCTTCGAACTCGGCGAGGGGCCCGTCGAGATCACGGCCAACGGCACGATCGAAAACTTCTGGTCCGCCTCGATCTATGACAGTCAGGGCGGCAATATCTATTCCATCAACGATCGCGCCGCGATCGACGGCATCGTCAATCTCGTTGTCGGCTCCGCCCAGCAGATCGAGGAAGTGCGCACGACCACTCTCCTCGAAGACAGCCCGGCCCTTCCCGTCATCGTCGATGTCCCGCGTGGCTATGTCACGGTTCGGGTTCTGATCGACGAAGAGAGCAAGCGCGCGGCCGCTGACAGCTTCTTGCGGACGCTTGCCTGCCTGCCGATCGATATTCGGCCCACAGCCGCAGCGTCCGGCCCGGACCGCGACAGCTAAGCGTCCAAATCGCTTAGGCGTGGGGCGCCCGTTTCCAGATTGGGCACCCAGGCCCGCGCGCACCGTACCCTCGGCGCAACACTCCGCGTTCCCTGGCTTTCGCGCAAAATCGATAAAAATTTAATCATCGCGTTAACCATGCCATTTAACGGCGCGGCAAGACTTCTTACGGCATTCTCAACTTCATCGAAACCTTCGGGAAACCATCGGAGCATCGGATGCGGAGCCAACTGCCAGACCTTTACCGGTCCCTTGAAAAGGGCGGTTCGGCGAAAGGCTACGACGCCATCGCGATGGCGGCGAGCCTCAACTTCCTCGCGATCCCGTCTCCATCCTCTCGCCAGTGCGATGCCTTCGCCCAGCTTCTGGAACCACTATGGTCCCATCTCGCAAGCGATACCCGTGCGCACATCGCCAACCGCCTCGCGGCTCATCATACGGTTCCCGACGCAATTTCGGATCTGGTCGGCGGATTGGCCGATGCCCTTTCCAAACAGACGTCGTCCTTCGACGAGAAGCACGAAGCCGCCGCAAGCGAAAAGGTCTCGTCCCCGGTCTCTATGTCCGACATGCGGACGCTCGCCGACCGTCGATCGCCAGCGGTCGACCCAAGCAACACGGCCAAATCAGCTGCCGATGCCCGAACGACGCTCCGCGCTCTCATAGCCCGTCCCGCCGCCCCAAAACCGGCACCAGAGCCGATCATCCAGATCGCCCAGAGCCGGGATCGCGATGCCCTTCGCGATCACCTTGCGGAGCATCTTGCGCTCACCCCACCTGAAGCCGAAGCCCTTCTTGACCCGGACAACCTGCCTGATTTGTCGCTGGCGCTGAAAGCGTTGGACCTTCCCACCTCGGACGCAATGACCGTCCTGATGTTCGTCGATCAGACCGTCGCCTCCGACATGGTCGTCTTCGCCATCGCCAAGAACCACTACAACCGCCTCACGCCGGATGCGGCGGCAGCCCATTTCGGCAAGGAGGCGAAGCCGTCCTTGCCGAGCCCCAGCCTTCAGCCCAATTCGGCCGATCTTCTCACCCCGATCCGTTCGACGGCACCGCGCCGCTCGGAATTCGGGCGCCGAAGCGACAATCAGAACCGGCGGACCGGCACCCGGAATTGACCGGAAGTCGCACCTTGGCAGACTTGGTGATCGGCGCTTGTTTGCGTATCTGAAGGCAAGCCCGCAAGCGCTCGATCGGATACCGCCATGCCTCTCGATACCATCACCGCGTTCACGCCGCTGGCCTCGACGCTCGGTGGTATTCTCATCGGCTTTTCCGCCGTCATGGTCATGGCCCTCTTTGGGCGGATCGCAGGCATTTCAGGCATCACGACCGGCGCCCTGCCCGCCCGTCGCGACGACTGGGACTGGCGCCTCGCCTTCGTCCTCGGCCTCCTCGCCGCGCCGATCTTTGTTCTCCTCTTCACCGGCGAATCGATCAGGCAGACGGTCCCAGACAATCTGTCCATGATGGCGCTCGCCGGCCTCCTTGTCGGCGCCGGCACGGTACTCGGCTCTGGCTGCACCAGCGGCCACGGCGTCTGCGGCCTCGCCCGCCTCTCCGCCCGCTCGCTCGTTGCCGTCGTCACGTTCATGGCCTTTGCCGGCGTCACCGTTTTTATCCTGCGCCACGCTGTCTGAGGAGAAACCATGATGCGTCTCGTTCTCGGCTTCGCCTCCGGCCTCCTCTTCGGCCTCGGCCTCATCCTCGCCGGGATGTCCAATCCGGCCAAGGTTCTCAACTTCCTCGACGTCTTCGGCACCTTCGATCCCTCGCTCGCCTTCGTCATGGGCGGCGCGGCGGTGACGACTTTCATCGGCTATCGTCTGGTCTGGAAGCGCAAGGCGCCGCTGATCCTGGCCGATTTCCAGGTCCCGACGCGCAACGATATCGACGCGCCGCTCCTTACCGGCGCGGCTCTCTTCGGCATTGGCTGGGGGATCGGCGGCTTCTGTCCCGGTCCCGCCTGGACGGCGCTCGCGCTCGCAGAGCCCGGCACGCTCGTCTTCCTGCCGGCGATGCTGATTGGCATGGCAATCGCCACCATCGCGAAGACCAGGATGCCGGCTCTCGCGTAAGAGCCCTCAGCGCACGATCGTCAGCGTCTTCGCAGCCCGCGTTATCGCCGTATAGAGCCAGCGTTCGCGCGTCTCGCGGAACGCCCAGCCCTCGTCGAACAGCATCACGTCGTCCCATTGCGAGCCCTGCGCCTTGTGGACCGTCAGCGCATACCCGTAATCGAAGTCGTCGAATCGCTTCTTCGTCGCCCAAGGGATATCGGCTTCGGCATCTTCGAAGGCAGCCTTCAGGAGCCGTATCTTCGCCGCACCCTTGTCGATGTCGTCGTCGTCCGGCTTCACGATCAGATTGATCCCGGGCTTTACGGATTCTTTCGACGCCGTCATCACCTGCCAGAGCGAGCCGTTGAGGAGCCCCTTCTGGGGATCGTTCCTCAGGCAAACCAGCTTGTCGCCCACCTGCGGCAATTGGTCGGTGAAGCCCTTCAGCTCGCGAAGCCGCCGGTTGTAGGCCCGCCGCGTCTTGTTGGTGCCGACGAGCACCTGATCGGCCGCCAGAACCTTCGCTTGCTCCACGTCGCGCTTGCCGATCACCTGCACGGTTCCGTAGTCGCCGTGCATGATCTCCTTGCCCTCGCGGACATCGAGCGCGAGCTTGACGATCGGATTGTCGCGGGCCTGACGGTGAATATCGGTCAACAGGAAGTCCGGCTCGGCATCGGTGAAGAAGCCCCCGCCCGAGACCGGCGGCAGCTGGCCGGGATCGCCCAGCACCAGAATGGGCGTGCCGAAGGACATGAGATCCTGCCCCAGCGCCTCGTCCACCATCGAGCATTCGTCGATGACGACGAGCTTTGCTTTCGCGACCGGGCTCTGCCGGTTCAGCGAGAAGGTTGGCGAGACTCGGGCGGTCCCCGTCTCCTCGTCCTCCACCTGCTCCTCGCCTTTGGGTCGATAAATCAGCGAGTGGATCGTCCGCGCGCTCTTCGCACCCTTGGAGCGCAGCACCTGAGCGGCCTTTCCCGTGAAGGCCGCGAACTGCACCGCGCCGTCGACGCCTTCCGCGAAGTGCCGCGCCAGTGTCGTCTTGCCGGTGCCCGCATAGCCGAAGAGGCGGAAAACAGGGCTGTCGCCGTTCTCCAGCCAGTCGGCGACCGCCTTGAGGGCCGCATCCTGCTGAGGTGAAAATTCCACGGAAAAGCCGCCCGACCGATTCTCGTTTCGTTCGCTTTCCGGAATAACGACCATACCCGCAAGGCGCAACGCCGGACAGGCTTTTGAAACCGCCCCGATATTTCCCGTTTGACGCCAGTGCCCCATCGCGTATCGTCTCAGGTCATGAAACGGCATTTCCCCTTCACCGCAATCGTCGGTCAAAACGAGCTCACCACGGCGCTGAAACTCGCCGCCGTGGATCCGGCGATCGGCGGGGTGCTGGCCTTCGGCGATCGCGGGACGGGCAAATCGACGGCTGTGAGGGGCCTCGCCGCCGTCCTTCCCAAGCTCGACGCCAATGCCTGCGCCTATCGCTGCGACCCAACGAAGGAATCGCGCCTTTGCTCTGACTGCAGGGCAAAACTCAATACCGGCGAAACGCCGGACCGCATCGAAGTGCCCGTGCCGGTCGTCGACCTGCCGCTCGGCTCATCCGAAGACCGCATCGTAGGCGGTCTCGATCTCGAACACGCGCTCCTCACCGGCGAGCGCCGCTTCGAGCCGGGCCTCCTCGCCAAGGCCAATCGCGGCTTTCTCTATATCGACGAGATCAATCTCCTCGAGGACCACCTCGTCGATCTCCTCCTCGATGTCGCGGCCTCCGGCGAGAACGTCGTCGAGCGCGAGGGCCTCAGCGTGCGCCATCCGGCGCAGTTCGTCCTCATCGGCAGCGGCAACCCGGAGGAAGGCGAACTCCGCCCCCAACTCCTCGATCGCTTCGGCCTCTCCGTTACGGTCACGACCCCGCAGGACGTCCCGACCCGTATCGCCGTCGTAAAGGCTCGAGACCGCTTCGAACGCGATCCGGCGGCCTTCCTCGCCGAAACGACCGAAGCAGAAAGCGCCCTGCGCGAGACCCTTGAGGCTGCTCGCGCGCGGCTCGATCAGGTGGAGGTCTCCGACCGCATTCTCGAACAGGCCGCCCAGCTCTGCATCTCCCTCCAGACCGACGGCCTGCGCGCCGAGCTGACGCTGGTCCGCGCCGCCCGTGCGCTGGCCAGCCTGAAGGGCGAGAGCGAGGTCGCCTTCGCCCATCTCGCCGAGCTCGCGCCCTACGCGCTCGCCCATCGCCTGCGCCGTAATCCGCTGGAGGATTCCGGCTCCGAAGCGCGCATCGAACGGGCTCTCGCCGAGCTCGACGCCGCCTGATGGAGACACGTTTCGAGGATCGGCTCCGCCTCTCCCCCCTCGCCCGAACCGCGATGGCGATCCTCAGCGCCGCGCCTGAAATCGGCCTCGTCCTGCGCGCCCAACCCGGCCCGCTCCGCGACCGCTTCATGACCGAACTTTGCCGCTCAGCGCCATGGGCAGAGGCCCGCCGACTCGCTCATCGCGACGTGCGCACCTTCGCGGCTAAACGCTTCCCGATCGCCGCTTTGGCTGGACCGGCGCAAGACTCGTCCGATGCACCAAACGACGATGCTATAGGCGCATGCGCGCTCATCCTGCCCGGAACCGACCGCTACGGGGCAATGGAAGCCGCTCATCTCATCGCCGAACTCGGCGACGGTCATCCCGTGATCGCCCTCGACGAAGGCTTAGGAGAAGAGAGCCTGCCCGACGCCCTTTCCGAGCGTATCGGTCTCTGGCTCGATCTCGCAGCTTGCGAAGATGCGGATGCCGGGCTCGATCTCACCCTTGAAGCAGGCACAGAGACCCGCCTAGACACCCGCGCCATCACCGTCCCCGAAACCGCGATCGCCACCCTTTGCGAGGCGGCCGCCGCCTTCGGCATTCCGAGCCTCCGCGCGCCGCTCCATGCGCTCGCCGCCGCCCGCGCATCCGCCGCGATCTCCGGACGCACCGAGGTCGGCGACGACGACATCCTCCTCGCCTGCCGCCTCGTCCTCGCGCCCCGCGCGCGCCAGGCCCCATCATTCGAAGAACCGCAGGTCGCACCGGACGACCAGCCAGAGGAGCCGGACCGCCCTCCGGAAGCCTCGAACGACGACGCGCCGCCGGAGGACGAGGACTACACAGCCACCCCGCCCGATGCCCCCGACGACGACAGCAAAGCCACCGGCGACCCCGATCAGGCGACGGACATCCGCTCCGAAGACGTCGCTATCCCGCTCGATCTCCTGAAACAGCTTGCTGCCATGATCGCCAACCGGCAGATCGCCGGCAAGACCGCGCGCAAGGGTGCCGCCGCGAAATCCGGCGGCTTACGCGGCCGCCCTCTCGGCAGCCGGGCTGGCGATCCGCGCCTCGGCCCACTCGACATATCCGGCACGCTGACGGCCGCCCTCCCTTGGCAGCGCTTCCGCCGCCAGCGCTTCGCCCGCCTCGCAGACCGGCCCGTCATCCTCACGCCGAGCGATATCCGCATCCGCCGCCTCCAGACCAAGCGCGAAACCGCGACCATCTTCGCCGTCGACGCCTCCGGCTCGGCGGCCCTCGCCCGGCTTTCCGAAGCCAAGGGCGCGGTCGAGCGCATCCTCGCCGAATGCTATCGCCGCCGGGACCGGGTGGCGATGGTCGCCTTTCGCGGCACCTCCGCCGAAACCCTTCTGCCCGAGACCAAGTCCCTCACCCGCGCCAGACGCGCACTTGCCGGGCTGACGGCAGGCGGCGGCACACCGCTCGCCTCGGGCATCGCGCTCGCCGCCGAGCTCGCCCGCCAGTCCCAGAATCAGGATCGCACGCCGCTCATCGTCCTCCTTACCGACGGCAAGGCCAATATCGGGCTCGACGGCATGGCCGGTCGCACGAAAGCGAAAGCGGACGTCGAAGCCGAGGCGGGCCGCCTGCGTGGCGAGGGCTTCGCCAGTTTGGTCATCGATTTTTCCCTGCGGCCGGGGGCAGCCGCCCGCGACCTCGCGGACCGGCTTGGCGGGCGCTATCTCGCCCTCCCCAACGGCGAGGCCGCCCATCTTGCCGATGCCGTTGCCGCCGATGCCACCAAGGCGGCGCGCTGATGGCCCCAAGGAGCGGACGCCCGCCGGCCGACTGGCCGCTCGTCAGGCACAGCCGCTCGGTCTCGGCCGCCGGCATCGACTGGCATGTCCAGATTCTGGGCGAAGGACCGGACATCCTCCTCATCCACGGCACGGGCGCATCCACGCACTCCTTCCGCGATCTCGCGCCCATCCTCGCCCGCACCCACCGCGTCATCATGGCCGATTGCCCCGGCCTCGGCTTCACCGATCGGCCCGCCCGCTCGCTCACCCTCCAGACGATGGCGGCGATGCACGGCGAGCTTCTCAAAAAGCTCGACGCCGCGCCGGAGATCGTCGTCGGCCATTCGGCCGGCGCCGTCATCGCCATTGAAATGGCTCTCGACGGCCGCGTTTCGCCGAACCTTGTCGTCTCCCTCAACGGCGCGCTCCTGCCCTTTCCGGGCCTTGCCGGACGCCTCTTTCCGAAGATCGCGAAGGTCGTCTACCGCAACCCCATCGTTCCGCGAATCTTCGCCTATCGCGCCAAAAGCGAGAGCGCCGTCTCCGGCCTTCTCGACGGCACGGGCTCGGCCCTCACCCCGGAAGGCAAGGCGCTCTATGCCCGCCTCTTCCAGGACCGCCACCATGTCGCCGGCACGCTTTCCATGATGAGCCATTGGGATCTCGACCGCTTCGCCGCGCGGCTGGGCAGGCTGGAAACGCCGCTGCTCCTCCTTGCGGGCGACAAGGACAAGGCGATCCCCACCAGCGTCAGCGAACGCGTCGCGACCCGGGTCGCTAACGGCGAAGTCCGCATCCTCCCCGGCCTCGGCCACCTCGCCCACGAGGAAGCCCCGGACCGCATCGCGGCCATCATCCTCGAAGAGACGACGCGGCAAGCGGACGCTTAACAACCCGAACGCATGTGTCGACCGAGGACATGCCCTCCTCCGCCTGCGTGCTTCAGGTCCGCTTCGGATGCCATCTCCACAGGGAACCGAGGCTTGCGAATGGTCACCGTCAGCCGGATCGGCGTTCGAGCAATTCCTCTCCGGCAATGTCCGTTGACAATCGTCGATTGTCAGCGGCGATATAGCCCATCGCCGAAGCCCGTCCGGCTTCGCCTCGGGAGGGAATGCACCATGCTTCGTCTCATCACCGCTCTGGCATTCGCCGCCGCCTTCACACCCCACGCCAGCGCGCAGACCGGATCAGGCTCCGGCGACGCGAAGGCCGCGATCGACTCCTGCCTCTCCCAGTCCTCCGAGAGTAACCAGCGCGGCTGCATCGGGACCTATGCGGACGCCTGCATGGAAAGCCCCGACGGCCAGACAACCACCGGAATGACCGACTGCCTCACCGCCGAATCCGACGCCTGGGACGCGGTCCTCAACGAACGCTATCAGGCCCGCATGGCCGACGCGAAGGAGATCGACGCCACCCGCGCTGAACTCGGCGACTCCCAGCCCAGCCAGGCCGCCGAAACCCTCCGCACCGCCCAACGCGCCTGGATCGCCTTCCGCGACGCCGAATGCGACCGCATCTTCGAACTCAACAAGGACGGCACCATCCGCCTGCCCGAAACGGCTGGATGTATGAACAGGCTGACGGCGGAGAGAGCGATCGAGCTGGTTGCACCGCAGGGGTAGATTGGTGTGGTTGGATTTTGGTGGAGGTTGAAACAGCATGTGTGGAAGTGTTTCAAAAACGAGCGTTTGGATGGCGAGGAACGTTTGCGGGCCGCCCGGCAACCAAACCGCGACAATGCGAGAAATAGGCGTTCAAGTTGCTAAGTGCTTCCACCTTACAAGAAAATCATTGGCCTCGCTCGAAATATATTTTAGGTCGGTTTCCAGCATAATAAGGGAACCGCTCAAACGGGCGAGCATTTCTCTACGCGTCTCTTCGGCTTCTTTGTTATTTGGCACGGCACGCACGATTTGAACGGCAGCTATCCACTCTTCAATTTCCGAATCGAAAGAACCTATTGCAGGCCGATATCCGAAAAGCTGATTGGCATTTTCAGTCAGGTTTGTATCGGAAATAATCTTTGAGACTAATTTCGCTGCCGAGAGAAAGGTATCTAGCTTATCGTTGGTCAGTTCATCGTCGAAATTAAAAAGTGAGTCGCGCAGCTGTGCAACTGTGCCGTGCGCTTGACTTGCACCCGCCTGCAACTGTCTTGCCAGAACAATTTTTTCATAGGCCTGGAATTTCATCAGTTCTAAGTGTTGATTTGATGCAGCCGATATCTGCTGTGAAAGTACCGCGACAGTGATTAACGCGGAACCGATAGCGACAATTCCCGCGAACCATCCACTTGTCGCTGCGATCCATTCTCTGGCCGTGCCTGTAGAGTTCGGCACAGGAATATCTACAACGGGCTGAAATAGAAGCTTGAATAACAATATATAAATCAAAAGGCCTGCAATAATTAAAACTAAGACCGTGAAAAATACAAAAATCCAAACGTTCGACATACGCATTCCCTCTACAATCTCCCTCGATCATATCCGAATCGAAGTTTCAGAACTATCAAAGAGAAGAAACAGCCTCGAACAAATCAGCTGCCTAGCCGTAATCTGAAACAGAATTGCCAATTCTGTTTCAGAATTCTCCATTCAATAATGATAACGACACGCTGCGATCTCCAGTCGCTGGTCCTCACCCTTGCCTTCGATGCGATAGACGAAGCGATGGTCGCCGGTGATGCGCCGCGACCACCAGCCTTTGAGATCGCCTTTCAGGGTTTCCGGCTTTCCAAGCCCTGAGAACGGAGTCCGTTTCATTTCCTTGATGAGCGCGTTGATCCGATCCCGGATATTTTCGTCCGCTTTCTGAAAATACAGATAGTCGTCCCAGGCCTGTTCGGCCCAGATCAGCTTCATGCTGCGTCGTCGGGATCGAGCGTCGGATCGTGTTCGATACTGCGGCCGGCATCAAGTTCGGCGATGGCTCCGAACAGCTTCTCGGCGTTCGTCCGGCTGCTGAGAAGGTGAAGCGTTTCCTGCACGCCCTCCCATTCGCTTGCCGCGATCATCACGGCGGACTCACTCCCCTGCCGGGTGACGAGCAGAGGCGCTCGCGAGCGGATCACCTCATCGAAATGGCCGGCGAGATTGGCTCGGAATTGCGTGAAACCAACATCCGCCATGAGAAGCCCCTCTCCCTGAGAAATAAGTCTCCGAAGAGTGTACATATATACGTACATGGATTGGGCGGCAACGAGCGACTGCAGCTTCGAAAGTCTGGTCCTCCAGTGCAGCGCCCACTCTGATGTGGGCAGAGCCATCGCTTCACTCGATCGACGCGGCCCATCGCCACTCGTGCCAAATGGACTGACCAACCACCATCCGCCTTCTCAAAAGAACCGCCGCGGCATCTTATACGGCAGCATCGTCTGCACGACCGGATTGCGGAAGCGGTCGAGATCGAGGCTTTCGTGCATGGCCACGGTCCTCTGGCCGAATAGCGTCGTGTCCACCAGCGAGCGCGCGTAGAAGGGTGAGTCCTCCAGCGTCTTCTTTACCTGCGTGTCCTCGGGCGCTTCGGTGCGTGTCGTCCGCTTCATCTGCCAGAAGCTCGTCTGGAGCTTCTTCAGCGTCGGCGGTTCGAAATCGGTGACGTCCGCCTTCGGGTCGAACTTGATCGCAAGGCTCAGCTCGCCGCCGTCGCGCTCGATCAGATCATAGAGAACCGCCGCCCCGCCGGGCACGCAGGCACGGCTCCAGTTCCAGCGTGAGAATCGGTCTTCCAGCGGCTCCGCCCCTGTGTTGAAGTCGAGATAGCCGTGCCCGCGCCAGGAAAGGCCGGGATCGGAGAAATCGGCCTCCACCCGAGCGCAAGGGGCGATCGGCCACCAGCAATGCTTGCCGCCCCGGTCAAGCGGCATCGGATTGTGCTGGAGGGCTTCCGGATAGAGCCGCACCGTTCCCCTCACACGTTTCGGGATCAGCGGCGTGATCTCATCGATGGTCACGGTCAGGCAGTCGCCGTCCCATTCCATCGCGCTTGGGCCGACGGAGAGCACCGAGGCGTCGCGCGTCAGGTCCTTTTCGCCACGCTCGGTCATCGCCCAGCGCCGCGCGCCGCGCCCATAGAGCGCGCAGTTGATGGAGACGTGATTCTCCGGCCGGCCGCGCCCGGTGATCTTGTAATAAGGCGAGAAGACACTGCCGACGAAGCCGATGATCGTCAGGCCGAACGCGCCGTCATCGGAGATCGCGTCGCAATACCACCAGGCATAGCCGCCCGGCCCGACCGGCTGGTCGAAGCGAGGTCCTTCACGATGGCCTGCACCGCGAGGGTTCCCGAGAGCGAGGCCATCGGCACGCCCGCGCCCGGGTGGGCGCTCCCGCCGCAAAGATAAAGGCCCGGTATCCTCGAGCGCGCGGCGGGCCTCTGGAACGACGCGGTCGACCCATGAGAGACCTGCCCGTAAAGCGCTCCGCCCGTCCCCGGAAAGCGTTCCGAGTACTCCGAGGGCGTCGAAAGGCTGATGTCCCCCTCCGCCAAATCGAGTGTCAGCCCCGAGGCGCGAAGCCTGGATAAAGCCGCGTTCCTGCATCGTTCGACCTCCCTGCGATCGATTGACTGGTTGTCGTCGGCAAGCGCCGGCGCGTTGACGATGAGAAAGAGCCGCTCCGGACCATCGGGCGCGCGCGCATCGTCGCCGCGATCCTCCGCGCAGACATAAACGTTGGGGCTGCTCGGCAGCCGGCGCTCCTCGAAGATCTCCATGAACTCACGCATCGGGTCCGGCGCGAAGAAGATGGTGTGATGGGAGAGCGGAAAGCCCGAGACCTTCGCCTTCACGGCGATGCCGAGCGCCGAAAGCGAGCGCTCGCGGGTCGTCGCCGGCTTGCCGAAGGCATGGGCGACGCCGGCCCCGAAGAGACCGCGCGACAACGCGTCGGCATCGGCATTCGCGATCACGAGATCGGCGGCGATCACCTCGCCAGAGGCAAGCCGCACGCCGGCGGCACGACCGCCGTCAAGGAGAATTACGGCGACATCCGCGCCATATCGGACGTCGGTGCCCTGCCGTCTCGCAAGCCCTTCCACCGCCTCCGCAAGGTGCGACATGCCGCCCGCGACGCGCCACACCCCTTGCGCCTCCACAGCCGCGATCAGCCGCAGGGTCGAGGGTGCTTCATAGGGCGAGGAGCCCACATATGTCGTGTAGCGCGCAAAAAGATGGCGCAAGCGCGGATCGGAGAACTCTTTCCGCAGAATGTCCCATACGCTCTTGTTGGCCCCCAGCTTCGCGATCCGCATGGCCCCGCTCAGTCCGGCGCGCATGGTGAGTTCGATCGGGCTATCCGGACGCTCGACGCTCATGAAGATCGGATCGAGGAGATCGAGCACGTCGTCCGAACGCGCCATGAAACTCGCGAATTCCCGCGCCGAGCGCCGCCCAGCGAACACCTCCACCGCCGCGATCGACCTCTGCCGGTCGGAGAAGAGATCGAGCACGGAGCCATCCGCGAACACATGCCGCGCGATCGTCTCGGAGCGGACGATCTCCACATGTTCGTCCAGCCGCTCGCCGCAATCAGCGAACAGAGCATCGAAGACATGGCGCTTGGTGAAGACGGTCGGCCCGGCATCGATCTCGCTGCCCGCGACGTTCACCCGCCGCATCTTGCCGCCCGCATGGCCGGCCCGCTCGCACACGGTCACATCGAACCCGCCTGCAGCGAGCCGCGCGGCGGCCGTCAGTCCGCCGATCCCCGCGCCGATGACGACGACATGCATGAACGCTGCTCCGTAGACCGGACAAAAGTGTCAAGTTAATTTGACACTCAAATCGCCTCATGTCCAATTCGAACTCCGTTCAGCGTAGGCGAACAGGCATGATAAGAGGCGGAGACACGAAAGTTTGAGCGGATCGAACCAACACTTTGCCGCGCGCTGGCGGCAGACACGCAACCGCATCCTGCTCAGTCCGAGATTTCATAAGCTGGCTATGCGTTTTGGTTTCAGCCGTTTCTTCGCCCGGCGCTCGGCGCAGAAACTTTTCGATCTGACGGCCGGCTTCATCTATTCGCAGGTTCTTCTGGCCGGCGTCCGAACCGGGCTCTTCGAACGCCTCGTTGACGGCCCGATGGAGCCAGAAACGATCGCCTCCGAGATCGACTTGCCGCCCGATGCGACGCGCCGTCTCCTCGCCGCATCAGCCTCTCTCGACCTCCTCGACAAGCTGCCAGACGGCCGTTTCATGCTCGGCCCGCAGGGCGCGGCGCTCCTCGCCAATCCCGGTGTCGCGGCCATGGTTCTTCACCACGACGCGCTCTACGCCGACCTCGCCGATCCGGTTACAGCGCTCCAAAAGCGCGGCGCTGGAGAACTCGCAAGGCTCTGGGATTACGCAGCCCCAGAACAAGATCAACCGACCGCCGAGACCGAGCGCTATACGACATTGATGGCCGCAAGCCAGGACCTCGTCGCCACCGAAACCCTCCGCGTCTTCGACGTCGCACCCTTTCGGCGCATTCTCGATATCGGCGGCGGCAGTGGTCGTTTCCTCACCCATGTCGCAGGGCGCAATCCCACCGCCGAACTGCATCTCTTCGACCGACCGACGGTCGCCGAACTGGCCCGGAAATCACTCGCAACACGGCATGACGACGGTCGCTTCCAGATCCACGGCGGCGATTTTCTCCAGAGTCCGTTCCCGAGGAACTGTGACCTGATCACGCTCGTGCGCATCCTTCACGACCATGACGACGAGATCGTCCGCACCCTTCTGAAGCGGGTCTTCGACGCCCTTCGCCCGACCGGCGGCACGCTCCTTGTCACCGAGCCGATGGCCGACGAGCGCGCCCGCTCGCGGATTGGGGACGCCTATTTCAACATCTATCTCCACGCCATGGGCTCCGGGCGTCCGCGCACGCCACGCGAATTGACGCAAATGCTTGAAGAAGCAGGCTTTACGCGCATCCGAGCCCTCCCGACAGGCATGCCGATCGCGACCTCCGCTCTCACAGCACAGGCGCGGTAGCACAGCCCGACCCCGTGACAACCCCGATTGACATTTGAGTGTGTCCAGTTAACTTGACACAAAGCAGAGGAGTCATCTGGGATGGGCCTTACGCCAGCCATCATCATCGAACAACCGAATGCCATCGCGCTCGCCGCGACCGGTCTGAAGGCTGTCGAAGCAGGCGAAGCGCTGGTCGAGATCGAAGCCTCCGGCATTTCCACCGGCACCGAGCGTCTTCTCTTCACAGGCGAGATGCCTCCCTTCCCGGGCATGGGCTATCCTCTCGTCCCCGGCTACGAAGCCGTCGGCCGCATCGTCGCGAGCGAATCCGAGAGCGGACCGGCTGTCGGAACCCGCGTCTTCGTGCCCGGCTCGCACGGCTTTACCGACGCGCACGGTCTCTTCGGGGCTCAGGCCGGCCATCTGGTCGCAAAAGCCGAAAAGCTCGTTCCGGTCCCGGACCGCTGCGGCAAAGAGGCCGTTCTCCTGGCGCTCGCCGCGACGGCCCATCACGCTGTGATGGCGGGCGATACGCTTCCCGATCTCATTGTCGGTCATGGCGTGCTCGGCCGCCTTTGTGCCCGCATCGCGGCGCAAGAGGGTGCGAGCCCGACGGTCTGGGAGACCAATCCGTCCCGCCGCTCCGGTGAGGCTGGCTATCAGGTGGTCGATCCGGCGGAAGACGACCGGCGCGATTACCGCTCGATCCTCGATGTCAGCGGCGATTCCGCCATTCTCGACACACTGATCGCGAAGTCGGCGCGTGGCGCGGAGATCGTCCTCGCAGGCTTCTACAAAGAAAAGCTCGCCTTCACCTTCCCGCCAGCTTTCATGCGCGAGACGCGCATGAGGATCGCGGCCGAGTGGGCTCCGGGCGACATGGAGCGCACCGCTTCCATGGTCGCTGAGGGCACGCTCGCTCTCGACGGCCTCCTCACGCACTCAAGCCCGCCGCAAAACGCGGCCGAGGCCTATCGCACGGCGTTCGACGACGCCGATTGCCTGAAAATGATCATTGAATGGGAGAGAGGCGCATGAGCGCACTCGCACGAACCGAAGCCAAATCGGGTCAGGCCGAGATGCATTCCGCCCTCCGGGCCGAAGCGCAGGAACCGGTCGACACGCCCGCGAGCGGTCCGGTCACCAAAGAAACCCAGATCATCGCGATCTACGGCAAGGGCGGCATCGGCAAGTCGTTCACCCTCGCCAACCTCTCCTACATGCTCGCCCAGCAGGGCAAACGCGTCCTCCTCATCGGCTGCGATCCGAAGTCCGATACCACCTCGCTGCTCTTCGGCGGCAAGGCCTGCCCGACGATCATCGAGACGTCCTCCAAGAAGAAGGCGGCCGGTGAAGAGGTCGACATCTCCGATGTCTGCTTCAAGCGTGACGGCGTCTTCGCCATGGAACTCGGCGGTCCCGAAGTCGGCAGAGGTTGCGGCGGGCGCGGCATCATTCATGGTTTCGAGCTTCTCGAAAAGCTCGGTTTCCACGATTGGGGCTTCGACTACGTCCTCCTCGACTTCCTGGGCGACGTCGTCTGCGGCGGCTTTGGCCTCCCTATCGCCCGTGACATGTGCCAAAAGGTCATCGTCGTCGGCTCGAACGACCTCCAGTCGCTCTATGTCGCGAACAATGTCTGTTCGGCGGTCGAATATTTCCGCAAGCTCGGCGGCAATGTGGGCGTCGCCGGCATGGTCGTCAACAAGGACGACGGCACCGGCGAGGCTGCTGCTTTCGCAAAAGCCGTCGGCATCCCGATCCTTTCTGCGATCCCCGCCGACGAGGACATCCGCAAGAAGAGCGCGAACTATCAGATTGTCGGCCGACCCGGTGGCCAGTGGGCTTCGCTCTTCGAGGAGCTCGCTGCCGGCGTCGCCGACGCGCCACCCCTTCACCCGACCCCGCTCGATCAGGACGGCCTTCTCGGCCTCTTCGATGACGAGGATACGGGCCGAGACTACGTCCTCCAGCCTGCGAGCCAGGAGGACATGATGGGCCGGCCGATCAAGCCGAAGCCCACCCTCGAAGTCGTCTACGACAACGCGTGAGGCCGTAGAGATGGATTTCGAACCCAGAGACTTTCCGCAAGACGAGAGCCCCGGCGGCTCCGCTGCGGCCATCGATACCGCACCAGCTCGTCCGGTCACCCAGGCGAAGGAGGGTGATGCCGGCTGCCATGGCGGCAAGGCCGAAATGCTCGCCGCTGCGAAAAAGGCCGGAGCCAGCGAGGCGCTCGACCAATACGCCAAGGACTACCCGACCGGCCCGCATGACCAGCCGCAATCCATGTGCCCGGCTTTTGGGTCCCTGCGCGTCGGCCTGAGGATGCGCCGCACGGCGACAGTCCTTTCCGGCTCGGCCTGCTGCGTCTACGGCCTCACCTTCACCTCGCACTTCTACGGCGCGCGCCGCACCGTCGGATATGTGCCGTTCTCGTCGGAGACGCTCGTCACCGGCAAGCTCTTCGAGGACATCCGCGACGCGGTCCACGACCTCGCCGATCCCGAGCTTTACGACGCGATCGTCGTCACCAATCTCTGCGTGCCGACAGCCTCCGGCGTCCCGCTGCGTCTCCTGCCGGAAACCATCGACGGCGTGCGCATCATTGGCATCGACGTTCCGGGCTTCGGCGTTCCGACTCACGCCGAGGCGAAGGACATCCTCGCCGGTGCCATGCTCAAGCGCGCTCGGGAAGAGGCCGAGGCGGGCCCCGTCTCCCGGCCCAACCGCGCCGGAACCGACAAGCCGGAGATCGCCCTTCTCGGCGAGATGTTCCCGGCCGATCCGATGATCATCGGTCAGCTTCTGGAGCCCATGGACCTTGCCGCCGGGCCGGTGGTTCCGACCCGCGAATGGCGCGAACTCTACGGCGCGCTCGACTGCGATGCGGTCGCTGCGATCCATCCTTTCTATACTGCCAGCATTCGGGAATTCGAGACGGCCGGTCGACCGGTGGTGGGATCAGCACCGGTCGGGGCCGAGGGCACGGCTGAGTGGCTGTCTCGGATCGGCGAAGCCGCCGCCGTCCCGGCGAGCAAGGTCGCGGCAGCCCAGAACGCAATCCTCCCAGCGATCAGGGGGGCGCTCGCCGGGTCCAAGATCGATGGACGCATCACGCTGTCCGGCTATGAGGGCTCCGAACTCCTGGTCGCCCGCCTCCTCGTCGAGAGCGGCGCAGATCTGCGCTATGTCGGCACCGCCTGCCCGCGAACGAAATGGTCCGATCACGACCGCGAATGGCTCGAGGCGAAGGGCATCCACGTCAAGTTCCGCGCCTCGCTGGAAGACGATCTCGCCGCCTTCGAGGAGTTCAAGCCTGATATCGCCATCGGCACGACGCCGGTTGTCCAGAAGGCCAAGGAGAGCGGCACGCCGTCCCTCTACTTCACCAATCTCATCTCGGCCCGCCCGTTGATGGGTCCGGCCGGCGCGGGCTCGCTCGCCGAAGTCATCAACACGGCCATCGGCTCGAAGTCTCGCTTCGACACGATGAAGGCCTTCTTTGAGGGCGTCGGCTCCGGCGACAACACAGGCGTCTGGCCAACCGCGCCGGAAAAGAGGAAGCCGGTCTCGCGACGCGACGACGTGCCGATCCGCGCGAAATCCAAATTCGATTCCGTTCCGGACAGCGTCGCATCGAGCGAGGGAGGCATCTGATGCTCATCCTCGATCACGATCGCGCCGGCGGCTATTGGGGTGCCATCTACGTCTTTACTGCCATCAAGGGCCTTCAGGTCGTCATCGACGGCCCGGTCGGCTGCGAGAACCTGCCCGTCACCTCGGTGCTCCATTACACCGACGCGCTGCCGCCGCATGAGCTTCCGATCGTCGTGACCGGTCTCGAGGAGGAAAATCTCGGCCAGACCGGCACCGAAGGCGCGATGAAACGTGCGCACTCCAAGCTCGATCCGAAGCAGCCTTCGGTCGTCGTCACCGGTTCGATCGCCGAGATGATCGGCGGCGGCGTCACGCCGGAAGGCACCAATCTAAAGCGCTTCCTGCCGCGCACTATCGACGAGGACCAGTGGCAGGCCGCCGATCGCGCGCTGAAATGGCTCTATACGGAATACGGGCCGAAGAAGCGCAAGCCGAAGGAGAAGGCGGCGGACGCGAAGCCGAAGGTCAATATCCTCGGCGCTGCCTATGGCATGTTCAACATGCCCTCCGATCTCGCCGAGATCCGCCGCCTCGTCGAAGGTATCGGGGCCGAGATCAACCTCGTTTACCCGCTAGGCAGTCATCTGAAGGACACCGCCAAGCTCGACGATGCGGACGTCAACATCTGCATGTATCGCGAGTTCGGCCGCCAGCTCTGCGAAACGCTCGAAAAGCCCTATCTCCAGGCTCCGATCGGCCTTCATTCGACGACGGCGTTCCTTCGCACGCTCGGCGAACTCACCGGCCTCGATCCGGAACCCTTCATCGAGCGCGAGAAGCACACCACCATCAAGCCGCTCTGGGACCTCTGGCGCTCGGTCACCCAGGATTTCTTCGGCACTGCAAGCTTCGGCATCGTCGCAAACGAGACGCATGCCCGCGGAATCCGTCTCTTCCTCGAAGACGAGATGGGCCTGCCCTGCAAATTCGCTGTCCCCCGCAAGGCTGGCGCGAAAACCCTCAACGACGAGGTTCGCGCCAAGATCAAGGACAGCAAGCCGCTGATTATCTTCGGCAGCTATAACGAGCGCATGTATCTCGCCGAATCCGGCGGGCGTTCGGCTTTCATTCCGGCGTCATTCCCGGGAGCCGCAATCCGGCGCGCCACCGGTACGCCCTTCATGGGCTATGCCGGCGCGACCTATCTCGTACAGGAAGTCTGCAACTCCCTGTTCGACGCGCTCTTCTTCATCCTGCCGCTCGGTACGGAAATGGACGCGATCCCGGCGACGCCAGCCCGCGAAAAATCAAGCGTCGGCTGGTCACGCACCGCCTCCGCTGCCCTCGAACGCGCCATGGCGAACGAGCCGATCCTCACCCGTATCTCCGCCGCCAAGCGATGGCGCGACGATGCCGAGCGCCGCGCGCTCGCCGAGGATGCGATCGCCGTCGAGGTGAAGCACCTCGATCCAGCCCTTCTCCGTGAAGAGGAGGTTTCCGAATGATCAGGCCCTCCGCTTCACGTTTCGCCCGTCCCACAACCAAGGAGGATATCCGATGAGCCTGATGAACCGACATGCGCCCTCGCTCTTTTCGTCGGAGCGACGTGAATATCGGCTGATCTACGCACTCAGCTTCCCGCTTTTCGTCGCGGTAGCCCTCTTATCGCGCCTCCTGCCGGCCTCACTGAGGCCGCTACCCTTCGAGCGTGGCCGCTTCTTCGCGGTCCTGTCCGACGCGCGCCAGGCGGCGCACTCGGTGCTGCCCTTCGCATTCATGCGCTGACGCTCGTGACCAGCTTCCCTCGCCAGATCTTTCGAGTTGGTCGTGGCGACGTGAAGGCATCCGAAACAACGGAGAAAGGTAATGTCAAATACAACCAGCACCGCGTCTGACGCGGGCACGCTCACCGGCCTGACCGAGAGGGAAGCGAACGAGTTCAACTCGCTCTTCCTGAAGTCCTTCGCCGGCTTCACCCTCGTCGCCGTGATCGCTCACATCCTCGTCTGGACGTGGCGTCCCTGGCTTCAGACCCCCGAAGTTTCGGCGAGCCTAGATATCGCTCGGCCGCTGCTTTCGATGCTCACCTAACGGAGGCGAATTCAATGGCCCAGATTTGGCTACTCTTCGATCCGCGCCGCGCGCTGATCGGGCTCTTCACCTTCCTTCTGGTGTTGGCGCTCCTCATCCACTTCATCCTGCTGTCGACGGCCCGCTTCAACTGGCTGGCCAATCCGTCCGCTGAAGGCGGCAGCCAGCAGTCGAGCTCGCTCGTCATCGATCGCAGGATCACCTGACGACGTAGCGCTTGATCCCACCGGGGGCGACGCCAATCCGCCGGCCCCGGGTTTTTCAACCAAGAAGCATGTCACCGCTTGAAGGAGGCAGACGCCATGGCGATGCTGTCATTTGAACGAAAATACAGGGTCCGTGGCGGCACGCTGGTCGGCGGCGACTTGTTCGATTTCTGGGTTGGCCCGTTCTACGTTGGTTTTTTCGGCGTCACCGCGATCTTCTTCGCGCTCCTCGGCTCGCTCCTGATCTTCTACGATATCAGCCAGGGAACGGAGACGAATATCTTCGCGTTCTCGGTCAACCCGCCATCCATCAAATACGGCCTTGGCCTCGCACCGCTCAACGAGGGCGGCATCTGGCAGATCGTCACAATTTGTGCGCTCGGGGCGTTCGGCTCCTGGGTCCTTCGCGAAATCGAGATCTGCCGCAAGCTGGGCATCGGCTGGCATGTCCCGATCGCCTA
Source organism: Fulvimarina thalattae (assembly GCF_040239565.1). Classification (NCBI taxonomy): domain Bacteria; kingdom Pseudomonadati; phylum Pseudomonadota; class Alphaproteobacteria; order Hyphomicrobiales; family Aurantimonadaceae; genus Fulvimarina; species Fulvimarina thalattae. The sequence continues at coordinate 49,344 of NZ_JBEHWS010000007.1, read as the reverse complement.
CGCCACAGCCGTCTTCGCCTATGTATCCCTCGTCGTCATCCGCCCTCTGCTTCTGGGCGCATGGGGGCATGGCTTCCCATACGGTATTATGAGCCACCTCGACTGGGTGTCGAACGTCGGCTACCAATTCCTGCACTTCCACTACAATCCGGCGCACATGCTCGCGGTGACCTTCTTCTTCACCACGACGATGTTCCTCGGCCTCCACGCAGGCGTCATCCTCGGTGCGGTCAACCCGCCGAAAGGCGAGCCGGTCAAATACGGCGAGACCGAGAACGCCTATTTCCGCGACTACATCGCCTATTCGGTCGGCCCCTATGGCATCCACCGGTTGGGTCTGTTCTTCGCCCTCAACGCAGGGTTCTGGAGCGCGGTCTGCATCATCATTTCCGGCCCCTTCTGGGATCGGGGCTGGCCGTATTTCTACGACTTCTTCCTCCAGACGCCTGCCGCTATCGGCAACATTTCCTACTGAGGGGGTGAACCATGGCCTACTACTCTTCCATATACTTCCGTTCCCAAATCCGTGGCCCCTATGATCCCGGCGTCCCTCTGCCGAAGAGCAACCTGCCGCGCATCCAGGCGACAGGATTCAGTTACTGGCTCGGAAAGATCGGCGATCCACAGCTCGGCCCTCTCTATCTCGGTTGGTCCGGAGCCCTGTCGTTCGCCTTCGGCATCATCGCCATCGAGATCATCGGTCTCAACATGTGGGCGTCGGTCGGGTGGGATCCTTACGCCTTCGTGCGCAACCTCGCCTTCCTGTCGCTCGATCCGCCGCCGGCGAAATACGGCCTCAACCCGCTCGTTCCCCTCGGTGACGGCGGCTGGTGGATCCTCGCCGGCTTCTTCCTCACCGCCTCGATCCTGTTGTGGTGGGTGAGGAGCTACACCCGAGCGAGAGCGCTCGGTCTCGGCACGCACACCTCCTGGGCCTTTGCCTCGGCGATCTTCCTCTATCTGTCCCTCGGCCTCTTCCGGCCCATCCTCATGGGCTCCTGGTCGGAGGCCGTGCCATTCGGCCTGATCACGCATCTCAACTGGACCGCCTCGGTCTCGGTGCTCTACGGCAACTGGTACTACAATCCATTCCACATGCTCTCGATCGTCTTCCTCTACGGCTCAACGATGCTGTTCGCCATGCACGGTGCGACCATTCTTGCGGTCTCCCGCTTCGGCGGCGAACGCGAGGCAGAGGAAATCGTCGATCGCGGCACAGCCGCGGAACGCGCCGGCCTCTTCTGGCGCTGGACGATGGGTTTCAACGCATCCTACGAGTCCATCCACCGCTGGGCCTGGTGGTTTGCCGTCCTCACCACCTTCACCGGTGCGATCGGCGTCCTCCTCACCGGCACCGTGGTCGACAACTGGTATCTCTGGGGTGTCAAGCACGGCATCGCACCGAGCTACCCGTCGGTCTATCCAGACTTCCCGATCCCTAGCGGCGCAACTCCGGGAGCAGGACAATGAGCAACGAACGCAAGAAGCGTATAGCGCCCAGATATCGCGTCGCCCCCATCATCACGGGCGTCTTCTCTCTCGCCCTCGGTCTCATCCTCCTCACGGTACCGCCTTGGGTCATCCCGCCGATCGAGGCAACGGAGACCGGCCCGGCAGCCATCGAGATGGTGCAATTCAAGGATGGCGACCGGCAGCCGGACTATCTTCTGCCAGAGGCCCCGCCGCCGGCGGAGCCCTACGAGGGCGAGCTGAAAGCCAGCGAAGCCTATGAAAACGTCGTTGTTCTCGGCGATCTTTCGGAAGGCGAATTCACCCGCCTGATGCTGGCGATCACCGAATGGGTCGCACCGGAACAGGGCTGCGAATACTGCCACAATGTGGAAGAGGGCTTTGCGTCCGACAGCGTCTACCAGAAGACGGTGGCGCGAATGATGTTGCAGATGACGCGCAACATCAACACGAACTGGCCGGAACACGTCGCCCCGGCAGGCGTCACCTGCTACACCTGCCATCGTGGCGAGAACGTCCCATCCCAGAGCTGGTACGAACAGGAAGAGCCGGGCGGCAACCAGTTTCTCGGCAAGCCGCGGCCCTGGTATCTCGAAGCCAAGACCATCCGCCAGTTCTTCCCCGCCGTTCCCTATGCGGCCTACCTCTCAGAAGACCCGGCACCGGCCAATATCCAGTCGCAGGACCCGCTGGTCAGCGATACGGGTGACGCGGAAGTCGCGCGCGAGCAGACTGCGGAGAACCTCTATCTTTTCATGATGCAGCAGTCGAACGCGCTCGGCGTCAACTGCACCTACTGCCACAACTCGCGAGCCTTCGCCGATTGGTCCCAATCCACTCCGTTCCGCTGGATCGGCTACTGGGGCATACGGATGGCGCGTGAGATCAATGTCAGCTACATCGAGCCATTGCAGGGCATCTTCCCGCCCGAAAGGCTTGGTCCGCTCGGCGATCCAGCCAAGGTCCATTGTGGCACCTGCCATCGCGGCGAACCGCAACCGCTTCAGGGCTATGAGTTGATGCACTCCTTCACTGCCGGTCTCAGCGAGAATGGCGAAGTGCCGGATCCTGGCCCGAAGGAAGCGATCCTTCTCGGCGAAGCGATGCCCGTCGCCCAGACCGGGCCGGACACCGACGCCCAAGCGCAACCAGAGCCGGCACCCGTCAACGAGACGGCCGTCGAACGGTCTGTAGCTCCTGAAGCCGAGGGCCAAGATTCCGAAGGCCAGTCGGGCGAAGGCGTCCGATACGAGTCGCAACAGGAGCCAAACGAAGAAGGCGGGTCTCAGGCCGTCGAAGAAACCACGGAGCAACTTCCTGCGGAAACGTCTGGCGAGGGATCGTCCGAGGCCGAAGAGCCGACGGGAGCGGATGCGCCTTCCGGTTCGGATCCTCAGCAGCTCAATCCCGATACGTCCATGCAGGAAAGTGGCTCGACCAACGATGCGCCGTCGGCAGGCGATCCCGGAACGGGAACGTCGAGCGAGGGCGAAGGCGAGACCGCTCCTGGCAAGTCAGGCTCTGACGCAGGAACCGCGACGCCGCCCGAAAACGAAGGCAGCACCGAGACTGGTGCCGCCGAGTCGTCTTCGAGCGAAGGTTCGGGCGAAGGCAGCGATGGCGGGCAAGCCGGCAGCGCTTCCGAAGGCCAGTCCTCTTCGAATGACGGCGAAGGCTCTGGCGGAAGTGGTTCGGCCGAAGGTGGCGAAGCTTCCGGCAGCTCGGGCGGTCAGTCCGAAAGCGGGTCGCGCCCGTCGATCGTGATCGTGCCGCGGTCGTCGAACTGACGATCGTCAGACGGCGGACCTGAGGAAAATACCGAATCCCCCGTGCCGCCGGCTCGGGGGATTTTTTGCGACGAAAATCAGCTCGGCTTCTGAAGAGAACGTCGACAGTCTGCGCCATCCCTGAGGTCGCTCAGAAATTTCGTCGTCAGCGAGCAAGCGAATCGGCGGCGACTCCCATCCGCCATTTGCTCATTCCGGTCGCATCGAATTGATCTGACAGCTCACTTTCCGGAAGACGAGCTCGATTTATTTCCGCAAACGACTGAAATGGGACGAAGAGTGTTATGCGTGTTCCGCTGAACGTCGAGCAGGCGATCGAGTCGCTTCGACAATTGAAAGAAGGCCGGGAAACCACTGCGGATGTTTCTCGCAAGCGTGCCGGCCCCGCCAAGCTACTGATGCTCGGCTATCTCTCCTACATGGTCATCGGCTGGATCCTGCTCTGCTTTCCATGGGCTCATGAAGGCGAGCCGGTAAGCGTGCTCGACAATTTCTTCATGGCGGTCTCCGCCGTTTCGACCACCGGGCTGATTACCGTCGATCCAGGCACGAGTTACACCTTCTTGGGCGAACTCGTTATTCTGCTCCTCATCCAGTTCGGCGGGCTCGGCTATATGACGATGAGCTCTTTCGCCTTCCTCGCCATCCAAGCGCGGCTGAGCGATACGCAGGAGAAGACGGCCCGCACCGCCTTCGCGCTGCCCGCCAACTTGTCTCCGGGCTTTTTCATTCGATCCGTCGTCTTTTTCACCTTCGCGACGGAACTCATCGGCGCCGCGTGCCTCTACCCGTTCTTTGTCGCCGAAGACGTCGATCAGCCGCTCTGGAGCGCCGTATTCCATTCGATTTCGGCGTTCTGCACCGCGGGCTTCTCGCTGAATGCGGACAGCTTCGAGAGCTTCTCGGACGATGTCGGAATCAATATCGTTATTTCGGTTCTAAGCATCCTCGGCGCCATGGGCTTCATCATTGTTGCCGATACCGCGCGAAGGGTCATCGGCCGTGCCAGCCATTTCGGCTTTACGAGCAAGGTCATCTTTCGCATGACCGCCATCCTGATCGGCATCGGCACGCTACTGATCTTTCTTGCGGAACCGACGATCCGGACCCTCCCGCCCTCGGACCGGCTAATGACCGCTTTCTTTCAGGCGATGAGCGCCTCGACGACCGTCGGCTTCAACACCATACCCATCGATAGCATATCGAACGCAATCATCATGGTGCTTCTGGTCCTGATGGTGATCGGAGCATCGCCATCAGGCACGGGCGGGGGCATGAAAACGACATCCTTCGCCGCACTCGTCGGCCTCGCCCGCTCCACCCTGAAGGGCCGGGACAGCATCCGCTTCTTCAAGCGCCGCGTGCCGGACACGCAGCTCAATCTCGCAGGCACGACCCTCTTCTGCTACCTCGCCTGCCTCTCGATCGCGCTCTTCGTCCTCTTCCTCACGGAAACCGGCGTCGCCTTCAACGCGATAGCCTTCGAGGCGATATCCGCACTCGGCACGGTCGGCCTCTCCATGGGCGTGACCGGTGATCTCAGTGAACTTGGCAAGCTGACAATCATCGCCCTGATGATCATTGGCCGTCTCGGCGTCCTCACCTTCGGCCTCGCCCTCGCCATTCCCGACGAAACGCCCGAAGAAGAAAGCGATAACGAACTCGCGATGTGAGAAAAAAGATCTGTCTCTCCAACGCTCAAACTTCCGAGCGGGCTCAAAACCGCCCCACTGTTCTTGCTCCCAGCCTAAGGGCCGGAGCCACAACTCGAAAAAACAGCCTTCAAAGGGAAAGCGGGCGCGCTCCGAAGAACACGCCCGCTTTTCATACACATATGAGAGCCGCCGGCAGTCGGCGGCGTCATGCCTCTGCGAGACCTACACCGCGAGCGCCGGTTCCGCGCCGAAGCCCCCTTTCGGCTGCGTCTCGGCCTCGTCTCGTGCCTCGCTCGCCGCTACTTCGAAGAGCCGGTCGAGCTTGGAAGCGTTGAGGTCTTTCCCGATCGCCAGAGCCCTCGCAGCCTCGTTCTTCTGCGGAATGTGAACCGACATCGAAACCCGTCCGCCGGCGATGTCGAAGCGCATCCATCCCTCGCCGGATTTCGCGATGCCCTTCATCCGGTCGACCCGCCCGGCATCGCCACGCGCAACCATGTGCAGCCGCGCGGAAAGTTCGTCCGTCGCGATCGGCCGGGTCAGCGACCGGCTCCATGAGCCAAGACCGAGGCCGGGCTCTGGATGATGGTGGCCGTGTCCATGATGATGATCGTGCCCTTCGTGGCCGTGCTCATGATGAGCGGGACCATGGTCGTGATGATGATGGCCATGGGTTTCGTGATCATTCCCTGCATCGAGCTCTTCGTTGGCGCCCGAATGCACGTAAATCGCCTGGCTCGGTATGAGTTCCTCTTCCACTGCACCATAACGGGCCGGCAGGATCTTCGCCTTCGGATTGAGCGCAATCAGCGTCTCCCGCACGGCTGAAAGCTCGCTGTCCGAGACGAGATCGATCTTGTTGAGGATAAACACAGGCGCGATCCGGGCCTGCACATCGAAATAGTCCGGCATGCGCGCATAGTCGGCGAGGAAAGCCCCCGCGTCGATCACCGTGAACAGCTTGGTCGCCTTCACATTGGTCGCGATCTCCGGCGCGGCCAGAACCTGCAACAACGAGGCGACATCGGCGACACCAGATGGCTCGATCAGCACCCGGTCCGGCGCCATGTTGGCGACCACCTCACGCAGCTGAGCTGAAAGGTCCTTGCGCAGCGAGCAGCAAATGCATCCGTTCGGCAGTTCCACCACATCGGCACCCTGACCCGAGAGCAGCGATCCATCGATCCCGAGTTCGCCGAAATCGTTGACGAGCACGACGGTCTTCTCGGCCGGATTTGCCTCGGAGAGCATCCGGCGAAGCGTCGTCGTCTTGCCGGCGCCGAGGAAGCCGACGACGATATCTACCGCGAACGGCTTCTTCTCGCCGCGCGACTTGAGGCCGGGCGCCCAGATCGCACCGGAGGGCATCGGCAGAACCAGCATCCAGTGCTCGAGAATCGCCAGCGCCATCAGGACACCGAGAAATGTGTAGCCCGCCATCTCGAACTGGCTCGCACCGTCAGCGAAGGCCCACGCGAAAAGCAAGACGGTGATGACGGTCGAGATCGTCACCGAGAACGGGAAAAGGAGGTTCATCGAACGCTTGTTGAGAAAGCCCTTCAGGAACTCCAGATGCTCCGGCAGGAACTCCTCATTCAGGTTCCGCACGCCAAAGAACACGTTCAGCTTGGCGCTCTGGTGCATCCACCACAGCACCATGAAGGTCCACATACCGATCTGGTTCGGTGCGCCCCAGGTGAGCGAGACAACCACCACCGCCGCGGCGATGATCGCGAGCTCGTGCCAGAGGCTCGTCTGCACGGCATGGACGAAATGCGGCCATCCCCGGCAGCTTTCGGGGCAAGGCTGCTTCCGCGGGCCGGTGACATAGCCCATGTAAAAGCTCATTTCCTGCCAGCCCCAGGCCAGCAAGCCGAAGGTGAAGGCGTAATAGGCCCCGGTGACGCTCGTATCCTGCGCCGACCAGTTCAGCCCCCACAGCGAGAGGGCGAACACCACCGTCGCCCCGATCATCGAGTATTTGAACGTCTTCTGCGGCAGGCCGTCGAGATATATGATCACGACAGTGGACGCCCACCAGACGACGAGCGCGAAAAGAGCCGGCAGGACATATTCGATCATGGGGTGGCCTTTCGCTTGAAATGCATGTCTTGCGTCTGAGCCGCCTGAACGGACGGCGACTCAGTAGGCCGGGACCAGCGTCCCGTCCTCGGGGATGGCGTTGGGCACGGTGCGCATCGCGTAAAGGCTTGCAAAGGTCGCCGTCGCCATCGCGCGCCCACGCATCATCCGAACTTTCCCGCCGAGCCCACCGGCCTTCCGTCCCGCATCGATCTCACGGCTCGCGACCAGAAGCCTGTCCAGCTTCTGCTTGAATTTCGGATTGTCGATGTCGAGCGAAAGCGGGAAGACCTGCTTGGAGATTTCCGTCGTGATGCGGAAGACCTTCATGCCGTATTCGGACGGGTCGATGGCGAAGGCCTTGTGGAATTCCGGCCGCGCATGGTCGCGTACATACATGGTCGCGAAGACGGCGAGCAGGAAGAACTTGATCCAGAGCTTGTTGCGCCCCTTCAGCACCCGGTCGTCCGCGCGCATCAACAGCGCAAAGGCCTCGCCGTGGCGGAACTCGTCGTTGCACCACTTCTCGAACCACTTGAAGATCGGATGGAAGCGCTTGTCGGGATGGCGCTCAAGATGCCGGTAGATCGTGATGTAACGGGCGTAGCCGATTTTCTCGGAGAGATAAGTGGCGTAATAGATGAACTTCGGCTGGAAGAAGGTGTACTTCTTTTCCTTCGTCAGGAAGCCGAGATTGACGCCGATGCCGAACTCCTTGAGGGCGTCGTTGATAAAGCCGGCATGGCGGGCCTCGTCGCGGCTCATATAGGAGAAGAGCTCGCAGATATCGGGGTTCGTCCCGCGCCGCTTCATCTCCTTATAGAGAACGCAGCCCGAAAATTCGGCCGTCAACGAGGAGACGAGGAAGTCCACGAACTCCTTGCGCAAGCCCTCGGGCAAATCCTGAAGATCAATCTTGTCCCAGTTCTCATCGCGCTTGAAATGGCCCTTGTTCGGGTCCGACTTCATCTCTGCGATGAGCTTGTCCCATTGCGGCCGAACGCCGGAAACGTCGACCTTATCCAGCTTGTCGAAATCCGTCGTGTAGAAGCGCGGGGAAAGGAGCGTGTCTTCCTGGGCCGTTCTGGTAGTCTCGTTGACGTCACCCTTGATGGGCCGAGCACCGTCGATCTTCGCCGGGGCGTTCATAGCGTTGCCTTTTCGGAAAATGAGAATTCGCAGAGTTCCATGAACTCGAAATCGCCGGTCGCTCGGGTCCATTGGCGTTCGAGCCAACCGGCCCGGCGGATCGTCGCCGTGCGCCTGAATTCGGCCTCGTCCCCGTAAGGAACTGCGATCGGTTTTCCGTGAACGATGACCTCGTCGCCTGGCTCGACCGTCACACCGCCGTCGAACCGCACATGAGCGTGCAGACTGTCGAACGTGTTCGATATCTCGACCGTGCAATCGACGGTCTCTTCGGTTCCACCAAGCAGCGAACGCAGCATCAGTCGACCACTTCCTCCCAATCGAGCAACCCGGCGAAGACCTCCGTATTCTCCTTGCCGAACGCTCTCAGTTCCACTTGTCGGCTCGTCTTCGGGTCCTCGACGACCAGGCGGCCGTCGGCCTTCAGAGCAAGCAGGAACGCGCCGTCTTCGGGCACGCCTCGGATTGTGCGGTACCGCTGAAGATTGCGCAAGGACTCAAGGGCGAATCCGCCGCTTTCGGTCGGAAGACTGAGCAAGGTCTCGCCCGTGCCGGCATCGGAAATCACTGCGGTCTTCGGCATGCTGTCATCGAGCGCCAACGGGCGCGAGGCGACCGTCTCGATGTCCGGCGTCCCGAAGGCGCCGACGCCGGTGCGATTACTCGCGAGGCCGAGGCCAACGGTCGCGGCGGCAAGCAAGCCGGCGCCGAGGAGGATCACCAGCGGAATCGGCCGATCGGGTGTCGGGTAGAGCTTCAGCGGCTTGCCGTCCGCGCTTTGGATTTTACTCGTCACGCCAGCGCGGCCCCCTGCCCGATTGCATCAGCCGAGCGGTCACGCACTCCCTCGCGCGTTGCCGTGCCGCCTGTTGCCGCAAGTGCGCGAGAAAGCGTCTGTGCCACCCTCTCAGCATCGGGGATCGCCCGCAGCATCGGCTCCGCCGCCCGAACTTTGAACGGCCGGGCGAAGGGCCAGATCTGGAAGTAGAAGGGCCGGCCCTTTTTCGGCAGAACCAGCGGAATATCGCCGGTACCGTCCTTATAGACGCGCAGCCCCGCAGCCTCGATATCCTTCAGCGGAATATTGAGCTGCGAGGGCAGCGCCACCCCGTAGCGCATCACGACCCGCCGGTCCGTCACGAGGAAACCTGTGCTCCGCGCGTAGAGGAGCGACAGCAGCATCAAAATCGCTCCCACGACAAAGAACGATCCGACCAGCGGCATCGTCTTGGCAAAGGCCATCGCCCAGGAGCCGGTATCGTTGTGGACCGATCCCAGCCGCCAGAGGATCAAGACGGTGAAATAGGCGATGACCCATTTCACCCGAAACGCCCTGACGGCAAGCCGCCACCAATCCGGCTTGCCCTGCCAGAGAATACGCTCGCCGGCCGGGAGTTCACTTTCGGCGACATGCGTCTTGATGTCGTCGGTTTCGTCGAGCTCTACGTGTTTCATAGGAAAGGTGCCTGTGAACCGTTCTTGGAGTAAAGCGTACCGCCCGCGAAATAGGCGTTGAGCCGATCTTCCTCGCGCGCCGTTATGTACTCGTCATTGCCGAGCGCCGGAGCGGCGAGAAGCTGCTCCCGGCTGAGCATCCCGAACTTCATGCGGCCCTTACGGGTATCGGCGAAGGCGAAGGGCGCAAGAAAGGTGCCCGGCTTGCCTGTCATGTCGATCTCAACGTAGCGGATGAAGTATTCGATATCGTTGACCCAGAGGTCTCTGACGGTCCCAACGGGCTCGCCATCCGCTGCGTAGACGGGCATGCCGATCAGGTTCGGGCCGGTATCCTCCAGGTGATATTCCGGTTTCGTCCGCAATGGAGCGAGCGTCAATTCGCCGTCCATTGTCCGGAATGGCTTGTCCTGCTTCAGGGCGTATGAGGCTGGACCGACGCCATCGGCTAGCGGATCGCCCAGTGGCATAATCGGCGAACCCGGAATGTTGTAAGCGTTCCGCGCGTTGAGTTCTCGCTCGTTGTCCGCATGCGGCGCGTAATGGACGCTGCCGTCCTGCAGAAGAAACGCCTTCTTCTTCGGGATCGGCGGAAATCCGACGACTTGCATGCGGTTCCCTGTGCCCCGAGTACGATCCGAAACGAGCGGATAGCCCTCGCGCTTATCCTCCGAGCGCAAGTAATAGACGAGCGCGAGGAAGAACAGAAAGAAGGCGATGACGAGAAGCAGCGGCAAATCGAGCTGCTCGGTAAAGGCTCCAGTCGGCATGGTTTGCTTCTCCTTCGATCAGTTCGGTAAATCGGGCAGCCCGAAGCGCTCGGGCTGAGCGGCACGGGGTTCAAGCATTTGCGGGCGAACGAGCGGTCCGAGGACAAGAAGTCCGGCGAATAGGAGCCCGATTTCGAGATGGTAGACGACACCATAGGCGGCGGCCGGACCCTGCAGGGCGGGACCGAGGACACCGGCCTCGGCAAGCAGCGCCACCTGATCGCGCAACGCGCCACCGGTAAAGACGGCAAGCCCAAGGGCGATCGCCTGTACCGCGCCCCAGATGCCGAGGACGAGGCCGCTGCCGAGCTTTGCGTGTCCGATCCGTTCCATGACAGCGACAAGCATCGAGACCGAGAACAGCCCGGAGCCCAGTCCGATCGCAAAGACACCAGCGGAAAACATCGCGATCGAGCCAAGCGCGCCGGCAAGCACGACAAGAGAAAAGGCTGGGATGCCACCCATCAGGCCGATCGCGGCGACCACATTGGGATTGGCGTTCCAACGGCTGTGCAGCCGAGCCGCAAAGAAGAAGCCGATCAGGCTTCCGGCGGCGAACAATGCGGTCAGTAGCGTCGTCGAACCGACCCCCATGCCGAAGACGTCGCCGCCATAGGGCTCGAGAAGCACGTCCTGCATGCCGAAGGCTGCGGTCCCGATGGCCAGCGCGAGCAGCAGCCGTTTGAGATCGGCCTGGCCTGCCAGAAGCTCTCGGACGACGGTCAGGAAGCGCGGCGCGTTTTTCTTGACCTCTTCGCTGGGAACCAGATCACGGCGGCGTGGCTCCTGCTGCCAGATCGCGACCGTCGTCATCAGGATCGTCACGACGGCAGATCCCTGAAGCACTTGAATGAGCCCGAGATAGGTGAAGTCCTTGAGGAGCTGGCCGATGACGACCGCCCCGCCGAGCATGCCGACGAGCAGCATGGTGTAGAGCATTGCGACGATGCGCGGGCGCTTCTCGTCGGTCGCGAGATCGCAGGCGAGTGCCAGCCCGGCCGTTTGAACGATATGCACCCCGAGACCGACCAGGAAGAAGGCCAAGAGCATGGCGCTCTGACCGATCAGCAGGCCGTCAGGCTTGCCTTCAGAGACGATGAAAAGCGCGAACGGCATAATCGCAAGGCCGGCGAACTGGGTCATCGCCCCAGTCCAGATATAGGGCGTGCGCAGCCAGCCCATGAAGGAGCGGCGATTGTCGGACTTGAAGCCGACCAGCGCCCGGGCCGGCGCGAGCAGCAGAGGCAGAGCAAGCGCGACGGCGATCAGCGAGATCGGGATCCCGAGTTCGATGGCCATGACCCGGTTCAGCGTTCCGCCGAGGATCACAAGCGTGATGCCGACGGACACCTGAAACAGGGAGAGACGCAAGAGACGCGACAGCGGAAGCTCGTTCGTGCCGATATCGGCGAACGGCATGATCCTGCGCCACGCCGCGAGGACGTCGGCCTTCACATTCGCCTTGTCTGCGTCCAGCGTCTTCATCTGCGCCTCAGCTCCAGCGCATGGCTCTTGTAGAAACCGGTATCGATCCGCCGATCGCGACCGATCGCGAAGGCGGCGAAAGCGGGATCGCGCTCGATCGCGGCAAGGAACCTCGATCGCGCAATTGGCACGATCGCCGGCGAGCGATCGCCGCGCGGGAAGAGCTTGCCGGCCTTGTGCATGACGGCGAGAAGCGGCGTCTTCGGCGCAAACGTGATGGCGAGTGATCCTTCGGTTCGCTCGACAAGCTTTGCCAAGGTCATCACGGCGTCGGCCGGTTCGTAATGGATGAGCGAGTCCATCATCACCACGTGATCGAAGAGGCCGAAGCTCTCGTCCAGCATGTCGCCGGCGACGAAGCGGATGCGGCTGCCGAGCCCTTCAGCGTTCGCCAGCTCCTGCGCATGGGCGGTGAGTGTCGGCGAGAGATCAACGGCGACGACCTCGGCCCCGAGCCGTGCAGCTTCCATCGCAAGCGCGCCCGTTCCGCAGCCGGCATCGAGCAGCCGCAGCCCTGTGAGGTCGTCCGGCAGGTAGGAGAGAAGTGTCTTGCGCATGCCGTCCCGGCCCCGGCGAACGCTCGCGCGGATGCGGCCGACCGGCGCGGTGGACGTCAACTTCTTCCAGGTCTCCGCGGCGGTGCGATCGAAATAGGTTTCGATCTCGGAGCGCCGGCGCTCATATGTCATGACGTCGCTCATGGGCGATCCTATTCGAAGCCGAGGAAATCGAAGATCTCCCGGTCCTTCATCGACTTCGCCTCGTTCGGCTCGGTGCCGGCATAAAGCGCGGCGGCAAGACGGAGATATTCGTTCTGTACGGCCTCCAGCTCCGGCGACGGCTCCATCTCGAAGAGCGTCGACTTCTTGAGCCGTGAGCGTCGAATAGCGTCGAGATCAGGGAAGTGAGCCAGCCGGTTGAGCCCGGTATGGGCTGCGAAGCGATCGATCTCGTCCGTGCCGGCGGAGCGGTTCGCGATGACCCCGCCGAGACGCACGTCATAGTTCTTCGCCTTCGCCTGAATGGCCGCCACGATGCGGTTCATGGCGAAGATCGAATCGAAGTCGTTCGCCGTCACCACCAGCGCCCGGTCTGCGTGCTGCAGCGGCGCGGCGAAACCGCCGCAAACGACATCGCCGAGAACATCGAAGATGACCACATCGGTGTCTTCCAGAAGGTGATGCTCCTTCAGGAGTTTTACCGTCTGGCCGACGACATAGCCGCCGCAGCCGGTGCCGGCAGGCGGCCCGCCGGCCTCGACGCACATCACGCCATTATAGCCTTCGAAGACGAAGTCCTCGGGCCGCAGCTCCTCGGCATGGAAATCGACCGTTTCGAGGATGTCGATCACCGTCGGCTGGAGCCGCTTGGTGAGGGTGAAGGTCGAATCGTGCTTCGGGTCGCAGCCGATCTGCAAGACGCGGTGGCCGAGCTTGGAGAATGCAACCGACAGGTTGGACGAGGTCGTGGACTTCCCGATCCCGCCCTTGCCGTAGATCGCGAACACCTTGGCCCCGTCCATCTTCGGCCCGGTGTTCATCTTAACCTGAACACTGCCTTCGCCATCCTCACGGCGATAGACGGTCTTCGGCAGCGGCAGCGTCGTCTTCAAGGAGCTCATTACGCAGCCTCCATCTCGCTTTTGGGTTTCGTCGCCGGCTGGGGCAGGATGCCCTCCAGACGGTCTTCGAGATCGGCGCTTGCATCGGCGAGCGCCTCCCGTTCGGCATCCGTCGGACGCCAGTATTGCCGCTCGTCCGCCTCGATCAGGCGTTCGGCCATGCGGGCCGATGCGGTGGGGTTCAGTTCGGCGAGGCGTTCGCGCATCTTTTCGTCGAGAACAAAGGTCTCGGCGAAGCGCTTGTAGACCCAGGGGCTCACCTGCCCAGTCGTCGCCGACCAGCCGAGCGTGTTCGTCAGATGCGCCTCGATATGGCGCACGCCCTCATAGCCGTGGGCGAGCATGCCTTCGATCCACTTCGGATTGAGGGCGCGGGTGCGGGTCTCCAACGCCACCTGCTCTTCGAGGGTGCGCACCGTGCCTTTGCCCCGCGTGTCGTCGCCGATATAGACCGGCACGGACTTGCCCCGAACCTCGGCGACCGCGCGGCTGACGCCGCCCAGCGTATCGAAATAATGGTCGATCGTGGTGACGCCGAGCTCGACCGATTCGAGGTTCTGATAAGTGAGATCGACCGTCTTGAAGGCCGAGGTGAGGAGCTTCTTCTGCTCGCTCGAATGGCCCTTGCGGTCGATCGCAAAGCATTTGCGCCGCGTATAGGCGTTGGCCAACTCGCCCTCCTGCTCCCATGCTCCGCCATCGATCATCAGATTGACGTTCGAGCCGTAGGCCCCGTCGGCATTCGCGAAGACGCGCAGAGAGGCGGTCTCCAGGTCACAGCCCTCTTCAGCCGCATGGGCACGGGCATGCTTGGCAACGAAGTTCTTCTCGTCCGGCTCGTCGGCCGTTGCTGCGAGATAGGCCGCTTCCGCGACAAGCTTGGACTGGAGCGGCAGGAGATCACGGAAGATGCCGGAGAGCGTCACCAGCGCATCGATGCGCGGCCGGCCGAGCTCTTCGAGAGGCACAAGGGCAGCTCCCGCGAGCCGGCCATAGCCATCGAAGCGCGGCACCGCGCCGATCAACGCCAGAGCCTGGGAAAGCGACACGCCCTCGGTCTTCAGATTGTCCGTACCCCAGAGCACGAGCGCCACGGTCTCCGGCAGCGCGCCGCCACCGGCCGCATGGCGTTCGAGCAGCCGATCCGCCTGCCGCCGGCCTTCCTGCACCGCAAATGTGCTCGGGATGCGGAAGGGGTCGAAGCCGTGGAGGTTGCGCCCCGTCGGCACGATCGCCGGATTGCGCAGGATGTCGCCGCCCGGGACCGGCTCGATATAACGCCCGTCGAGCGCCTTGAGCAGCGCCGGGGTCTCGTGGTCGGTGGCAAGATCGCGGGACAAGTTGCCGAGTGTGGTGGCCGCCTCTTTCGCCCTCTCCGCGTCAGTGGAACTGAGTTCGCGATAGGCTGCTTCGCCGGACAAGGCCGCCTCCGCATCCCCTTCGGCGATAGCTTCCGCCGTCTCGATCGCGATCGGCGCGCCAAGCTGCGCTTCCGCCACGGCCTTCAGCCAGCCGGCACGATCGTCACGCGAGACCGGCTTACCGAGAACATGAAGCCCGCTCGGGATCAGCGTCGCTTCGAGTTCCGCAAGCGCGTTCGAAAGCTTTGCAACGCCCGCCTCGCCCACTTCGAAGTTAAGATCGAGCATCGCGGCCTGATCGCCGATCAGGGCGATGAGATCGGCCCGCTCGGAGACCGCTTCCGGCTCCAGCGACCGCAGCCGGTCGAGCGAGGATTTGAGGTCGATCAGGCCCTTGTAGAGTCCGGCCTCGGCGAGCGGCGGCGTTAGGTGCGAGACTAGAACGGCGTTCGCGCGGCGCTTTGCGAGCGCACCTTCCGATGGATTGTTCGCGGCATAGAGATTGACGTTTGGCAGATCGCCTATCAGCCGGTCCGGCCAGCAAGTTTCGCCGAGGCCTACCTGTTTGCCCGGCATGAATTCCAGCGCGCCATGGGTGCCGAAATGCAGTACCGCATCCGCCTTCAGGTCCTCACGCAGCCAGCGATAATAGGCCGAGAAGGCGTGGGTCGGGGCGAAGCCGCGCTCGAACAGGAGCCGCATCGGATCGCCCTCGTAGCCAAAAGCTGGCTGCACACCGACGAAGACATTGCCGAAGCGCTGGCCGTAGACGAAGAGGTTCGCACCATCCGTCTGATGCTTGCCGGGAGCCGGCCCCCACTGTGCCTCGATCTCGGCGAGATGCTTTTCGCGGCGCAAATGGTCGTCGGCAGGAATCTTCGCGAAGACGTTGACCGGCGTACCGGAGGTTTCGGCGTTCCCCTTCAGGATCGCATCGCGCAGCGCATCGACGCTTTCAGGCACATCCACCTGATAGCCATCCGCTTTCAGGCTCTTCAGCGTGTTGAAGAGGGATTCGAACACCGAGAGGTAGGCCGCTGTGCCAACGCTGCCGGCATTGGGCGGGAAGTTGAAGATCGTCACCGCCAGCGTCCGCTCGGCTTTCGCCTTGCGGCGGAGGGCGACGAGCTTTGCCGCGCGGCTCGCCAGGACCTCGGCCCGCTTCGGATCGGAGGCCATCGCCCTGTGACCGGTCGGGAGCGAGAGCGAGGAGCGTCCGCCGAAGACGTTCGCGCCGATCGCCCCGTCGATCTCTGGGATCGCGACCATCATCGTCGCCTCGACGGGCGAGAGGCCGGTGTCTGAGGCCTGCCATTCTTCGAGCGACTGGAACTCCACGGCCTGCCCGGCGATCAGCGGAACGTCGAGCTCGCGCATCGCGGTCTTCGCGGCATTCGCATCGTTATAGGCCGGGCCCCCGACCAGCGAGAAACCGGTGAGCGAGACCAGCGCATCGATCGTCGGCTTGCCTTCGGCGGTCTTGAAATAGGCGTCGATCGCCGGGCGCGAATCGAGACCACTCGCAAAGGCCGGGACCACCTTCAGTCCCTTGGCTTCGAGAGCCGCGATCACCCCGTCATAATGTGCGGTGTCGCCGGCGAGCACATAGGAGCGCATGATCAGGATGCCGACCGTGCCGTTCCGCCCCTCGCCGCGGTTCGGCAGGCTTTCGAGCCGCGTCGCGATGCGGCCGCGCATACGGGGATGATAGAGCCCGGTATCGGGATATTCGATCGGCTCCGGGGCGGCATGGCTCTCGCCGCCCGCCTTCGCGTCCGGTCCGTAGCGACCGACGAGGAAGCGGATCAGGTTCGTCAGATTGTCGCTCGACCCGCCGAGCCAGTATTGCAGCACGAGGAAGTATGCGCGCAGATCCTGCGCTGTACCGGGGATATAGCGCAGAATCTTCGGCAGACGCCGCAGCATGGTCATCTGCCGCGCGCCCGAGGCCGGCTTATTGTCCTTCTTGCCCGCACCCTTCAGCCGCTTGAGGAGGCCGAGCACGCCGCCCGCCTCCTTGTTCATGTCGAGCTTGCCCGCCCGCGTCAGCTTGACGACCTCACCGGCCGACAGGATGCCGAAAAAGGCCGAACATTCGCCGCGCCGCTTTTCCAGCGCCGGCAGGATTGGCAGGATATGCGGCTCCATGAAGAGCATGGAGGCGAAAATGATGTCCGCCCGCTCGATATCGCGGATGCAGGCATCCACAGTCGCCGGGTCGCGGTCGAAATCCGTCGCCGCGTGGAAGCCGATTTCGAGGCCCGGCATATCCGCCTTGAGCGCATCGCGGGCGCTCGCCACCGCACCACCCATGTGGCCATCGAGCGTGATGACGGCGATGCGCGGACCTTTCCGACCGCTCGCGGCTCCGGATGCGCCGTTAGCGCGCAAAGTGGGCTTTGGCGTCATAGAGCGTCTCCACGGTGATTTCGCTCAAACCTCGGTCTGAGGCGAATTTCTCGGTGTTTCGCCGCGCCTTTCCACGCACGAAGAAGGGTATTTTCTTGAGTTCGGCCTCCGCAGCGGAGGCCCAGATGCCAGCGGCTGGAGCCGCTTCTTCAGCGGTCTTGGCCGTCTCCGGCACGCGGATCGCGTCCGTTTCCTGCGGCGCAACCCGGTGGCCGGGGCCAAGATGGGAGGGCAGCGCGTCGTCGGAAAATTCGAAATCCTCGCGGAACATGCCGAGGAGATGCTCCTCCAACCCCATGACCAGCGGATGGACCCATGAGTCCCAGAGGATGTTCGCGCCCTCGAAGCCCATCTGCGGCGAATAGCGCGCCGGGTAATCCTGCACATGGACGGGCGCGGAAATCACCGCGCAACCGATGCCGAGACGCTTGGCGATGTGCCGCTCCATCTGGGTGCCGAGCACCAGTTCGGGCTCGGCCTCGGCGATCGCCTGCTCCACATCGAGATAGTCGTCGGTGATCAGCGGCTCGACGCCGTAGGCTTTTGCGGCCTCGCGAATGCCGCGAGCGAATTCCCGGCTATAAGTGCCAAGGCCGACGACCTCGAAGCCGAACTCCTCGCTGGCGACACGCGCAGCCGCGATCGCGTGTGTCGCATCGCCGAAGACGAAGACCCGCTTGCCGGTGAGATAGTTGGAATCGACCGACCGCGAGAACCAGGGCAGGCGCGATCCGCCGGTCGCGCCTTCGACCGCATCGAGACCCGCCAAAACGCGCACCTCGGCGACGAACTCACGCGTGGCGCTGACGCCAATGGGCACCGTCGTCGTAAAGGGCTGGCCGAAATTCTTTTTCAGAAGCCGCGCGGCCTGTTCAGCGATCTCGGGATAGAGGACGACGTTAAAGTCCGCGTCTTTCAGCCGGCCGATATCCTCAGCGCTCGCATCGAGCGGCGCGACGACATTTACGTCGATGCCGTTCTCGCCGAGCAGCTTGCGGATTTCGGTGACGTCGTCGCGATGCCGGAAGCCGAGTGCCGTCGCACCGAGAATATTGCAGCTGGGTCGTGCGCCCTCGGCCTTCGCCGGCTCTTCACCGCGCTCGCCGGAAAGATGGCGGACGATCTGGTAGAAGGTCTCGCCCGCGCCCCAGTTCTCCTTGCGCTGATAGGAGGGAAGCTCCAGCGGAATCGTTGGGCAGGGCAGATTAGCGGCCTTGGCCAGCCCCGCCGGGTCGTCCTGGATCAGCTCGCCCGTGCAGGAAGCCCCCACCAGCATTGCGGCCGGCTGGAAGCGATCATGCGCGGCGATCAGCGTCGATTTGAAGAGTTCGGCGGTGTCCTTGCCGAGATCGCGGGCCTTGAACGTCGTGTAGGTCACCGGCGGGCGCTTGTCGCGCCGCTCGATCATCGTAAAGAGAAGGTCGGCATAGGTATCGCCCTGTGGCGCATGAAGAACGTAATGGACGTCCTTCATCGCGGTCGCGACGCGCATCGCTCCCACATGGGGCGGCCCTTCATATGTCCATACGGTGAGCTGCATCCTCCGGAGCCTCCCTCTCAGACCTGAAGCCGCGTGCGGCGATCGAAGGGCCGGGCGAACAGGTTCGCAAGATCGCTCGCCTGGTCGTAGCCCTGGATCGGCGTGAACAGGAGTTCGATCGACCACTTCGTGGTGAGGCCCTCCGCCTCCAGCGGATTGGCGAGGCCGAGCCCGCAGACCGTGAGGTCAGGCTTTTCGGCCCGCACCCGGTCAAGCTGGCGATCGACGTCCTGACCTTCCGACAGCGCCGTGCCCTCCGGCAAAAGCGGCATTTCCTCGGCCAAGTGCGCCTTGTGGATAAAGGGTGTGCCGATTTCGATAGGCTCCATGCCGAGCTCGCGCGACAGCATGCGGGCGAGTGGAATTTCGAGCTGGGAGTCCGGCATGAAGAAAATGCGCTTGCCTGAAAGCGCCTCGCGGAACGGCTCCAGCGCCCGCACCGCCCGCGCTTCGGCCGCTGCCGTTGCCGAGCGGAAGGCCATCGGATCGACGCCGAAGACATCCGCCGCCGCCTTCAACCAGGCCGTCGTGCCCTCCGCGCCTAGCGGGAACGGAGCCGGAATATGCTTTGCGCCGCGTTCTAAAAGCTCGCGCGCAGTCTCGGTCAGGAAGGGCTGGGCGAGCAGAACCTTTGTGTTAGGCCCGACCGCCGGCAGCTCGCTCGATTTGCGCGGCGGCAGAAAGCTGACGCGCTCCAGCCCCATCGCCTTGAAGATGCGGGCAAACTGGTCCTCCACCACATCGGCCAGCGCACCGACGACGAGAAGCTCCAGCTCAGCGCTCGTGGATTGCGGGAGCTCCGGGACCAGCGCGGCAAGACAGCGGTCCTCGCCTTCGGTGAAAGTCGTCTCGATACCGGAGCCCGTGTAATTCAGGATGCGCACGTCCGGCGCATAGCTTTTGGACAGGCGCGAGGCTGCCTTGGAGAGATCAAGCTTGATCACCTCCGACGGGCAGGAGCCGACGAGGAACAGCATCTTGATGTCCGGCCGGCGCTCCAGAAGTCGCGCGACCACCTTGTCGAGCTCCTCGTTCGCATCCGCCATGCCGGCGAGATCGCGCTCCTCCATCACGGCGGTGCCAAAGCGCGGCTCGGCGAAGATCATCACACCCGCCGCCGACTGCATCAGATGGGCGCAGGTGCGCGATCCGACGATGAGGAAGAAAGCGTCCTGAATCTTCCGGTGCATCCAGACGATGCCGGTGAGGCCGCAGAACACTTCATGCTGGCCACGCTCGCGCAGAACGGTCGGCTCGGAGCAGCCGGAAGAGGGCACGGTCGGCGCGGACGTCTTGCGCTCGGGAAGAAGAGAAACCGTACCGTTCATGCCGGCACCCCACCCACCGGAGCCCGGCCGACAGGAACCTCGGCGCGCTTCGCCTGAAGCCGCGCTGCCCGCAACTTGATCAGGAACTGCGCCGCGTTGATCACGTAGGCCCCGTAGGCAATGAGCGCGACGCTGAGCTGCTGAAGCGGCGTGCCGATCCCCGACAGCGCCATCACCACATAGGCCGTGTGCAGCGCGATGACGCCCATCGACACGACGTCCTCCCAGAAGAAAGCCGGCGCGAAGAGCCATTTGCCGAACACGACCTTCTCCCAGATCGAGCCGGTGACCATGATTGTGTAAAGAACGAAGGTCTTAACGACGACCGAAGCCATGGCGATGCCGTGCCCCTCGCCCGTCCACATCGCCCGCAGCACAAGGGCGAGCGAGACCAGAAAGACGAGAAACTGGAACGGGGCGAGAAGGCCTTGAACGAGCGTCCAGCCGGACGCGTCACGCCGGGCACGCTCTTCTGGAGTGTAAAGTCCGGCACGGGCGATACCCTGCTGCGGCCCTTGATCCGGGAGGCGGCAGCCTGAACGCAACGCGTTGGTTTTCAAGCTCGACATGGCTGGCAGTGTGAACCCGGCCGACCGATACTGTCAAGTCAACTTTACACTTGCGGAATCATGACGCTCATTCTCGCTATCCGTTGACGTCCATTCGAAAAATGGCGGTGCCCGGTTGCAAGAATTCTAAGAATGGGCAAAGATCATCAATACGGCCATCGATACTGAGATAGACTTGGCCGATGGGGTCGGAGAACCGCTCGAAAACGGAACGCCATCCCGAATTGCCATTGCGCCACAAGGCTTTGGCTGGAAATTCGATGAGAGCAAGATCGCGGTCCGTGACACGAGATCGCTTGCAATAAAGATCAGCTCACCGTCATCTTCGAAGCGGGAGGAACGCTATGGCATACTTCGCCAATGGTGCCCAGCTTTCCCGACCTGCAAGAGAGGGGGGCAAGCATTCGATCGCGTCAACCGACATTGACACGAGTGACACCGGGGCGAAAACCGAAAAGGATCGCTCACGGAAGACGATCGAGATCGGCGACCTGCACGTGGAAAAGGGTGGCCGCGAGGGTGCGTGCCGCAGCCTCGAAGACGCTGTCAGGCAGGCAGTCATTCCGCGTCTATATGCCCAGCGCATGCGGCACGCCGAAGAGCCGCCGGAGCGCACCCCCTTCGAAGATCGAGCTCAGGCCATCATCGCCAATGGTGCGGTCGATCAGCTCCTACGCCTTGTGCTTTCGGGACAGACCTCGGCTCAGGAAGCTTTCTTCAACGATCTTCATGAACAAGCGGTGCCTGTGCGCGCCCTGATCGAGGATATCGTTGTCCCCGTCGCCAACGAGATCGGGTCTGCCTGGGTCGAAGACCGCATGAGCTTCGCGGAGGTCACCCTTAAGATCGGCCTGATGCAGACCGCCGTCTCGAACTTCACCTCCAAGACACTGTCCATCGCATCCCGGCACAATGCGCCGCGTTTTCTCGTTTCGCCAGTTCCTGGCGAACAGCATGTTTTCGGCTCGGCCGTGCTCTCGAGCCTTCTGATCGCGCAGGGCTACCGCGCCGATGCGATACTCGACGCAAGTCCGCGCAAGCTTTGCGAACAGGTGGAGGCTTACGACTATGCTGCGGTCGGGCTTTCCTGCAACAGCGACAGAACCTTGCCGCTCGTGAAAGGGCTCATCAGGGACCTGCGGGAAACCAGCCGCAATCGCTCGATTGCCATTATGATCGGCGGCTGGGCTTTGCAGGAGGACAATGAGTCGCTACATACCCTCGGCGCCGATCTGGTCGTGACCAAAGATCGCAACGCGATGGACGCTATCGTTGAGCGGTTCGAGCTCGGGTTCTGAGGGCGCACGCATTCGCTAGACCAAGCAACCGGACCGGTATGCCATGGGAGTAAATTTCGCCGAAGGCGGCCGGGCGTTTTCCAATCCGGATCGCACATTCGCCAATTTGGACCCCGGGATCATTGCGTCTCTGGTTACGGCTACCGCCGATTTCGCTCTGCTGATCGACGACGCCGGCACGGTTGTCGACGTGGCCATGCGCCAGGACGTCTGCCCCCCGGAAGTCTATCACGAATGGATCGGCCGCCCGTTTATCGAGACTGTGACCAGTGAATGCCGTCTGAAGGCAAAGCGGCTCCTGGCGGATGGCGCGGATCACTCCGAGACGCGGCGCGAGATCAATCACCCCATACCGGACGCGCCCGACCTCCCTGTCAGCTACGTCATGTTGCCGCTGACCAAAGACAGCGGGCATGTCGCCCTTGGCCGAGATCTGAGATCCGTCGCGGACCTCCAGCAACGCCTCATCTCCGCTCAAGTCGCCTATGACCACGAGTTCGAACAGGTCCGAAGCGTCGAAGCACAGTATCGGGTTCTGTTCGAGACCAGCACTCAGTTTTATCTGATCGTCGATCCCGGAAATCGGAGGATCATCGAAGCGAACGCCACTGCGCGCAAGAATTTTTGCGATCGTGATCCTGTCGGCACAAATCTCGAAGAGCATTTCGCACCTCATGACCTCGTCGAGCTTGATCACCTGATCGCGACAGCCTTTTCATCCGGCAAAAGCGAGCATGGCACCCTACGCCGCCGAGGTGAGGACGGCGGCCGCGTTTCCGTCAATCTTCGCTTCTTCCGCCACTTGGGCAATTCCCGCCTGTCGATCCAGATCGAGCCGGAAAGTGGTTCGAGCGATCTTTATTCCGGTGATCTCGCCGAGCGATTGTTCGCCGGTCTCGGCGCAGCCTCGCCAGATGCCATCGTCATCCTCGATGGGGAAATGCGCGTCGTATCGGCCAATCAGAGCTATCTCGATCTGCTCCAGATCGCCGAACATTCTCAGATCCAGGGCCAGAATCAGTCGGATCGGATCGGTCAACGCGGCGTCGAGATGCGCGTTTTGAAGAATGCGATCGACAATCAGGGCATCGTGCGAACTCTCACGACCTATGTGACCCAGACCTACGGCGCGACAGTCCCTGTGGAGATCGGCGGAACAGCGATCGAGGTCGATGGATCCCGGTTCTATGGGCTCGCTATTCGCCGCAGCGAGCGTGGGGTGACCTCGCTTCCGCAGTCGGGCAAATCTGAGATGCGCCCGGCTAACGATATGATCGGCCTCGTCGGACAGATGCCACTTCGCGATATCGTGAGAGACACGACCGACATTATCGAACGGCTATGTATCGAAGCCGCCCTCGAACTTACCGGTAACAATCGGGCATCGGCCGCCGAGCTCTTGGGCCTGAGCAGGCAGGCACTTTACACGAAATTGCGCCGCTTCGGAATCATGGGCGAAGCTGGCTAGGCGCAGTTGAGCCCATCCGAGCCGATTTTCATCGGCAATCGTGTTCCGAACTTAGAACATGTCAAGTTTGGTTGACACATAGGCCGAATTCGACCTAGCATCATCGGCATGAGCCGAACGGTCGCCCCACTCACCCCAGCGCCTCGCATCCAGGCATCGGCCCTCATCGCCGTCCTGAAGCCTGTGACTTGGTTCGCGCCCGTCTGGGCCTTTGCCTGCGGCGGCATTTCCGCGCTCGGAACCTTGGGGCCGGACAGCAACCACCTCCTCGTCATTCGCGACGTCCTGCTTGGCCTTGTCCTCGCCGGCCCGATGCTGTGCGGCGCGAGCCAGGCGGTGAACGATTGGTTCGATCGTCATGTCGACGCGATCAACGAACCGGATCGCCCCATTCCCTCCGGTCGCCTTCCCGGCCGATCCGGCCTTGCTATTGCGATCCTGTGGACGGCCGCCTCCCTGCTGCTTGCTTCTTTCCTCGGACCGATCGTATTCGCGGCAGCGGCCATCGGCTGCGCCTTTTCCTGGGCCTACAGCGCACCGCCACTCCGCCTGAAGAAAAATGGCTGGTACGGCAATGCCAGCGTCGCGATCTCCTATGAGGGCCTAGCCTGGATTACCGGCGCAGCCCTCGTGGCACAGGGCATGCCCTCTACCGAAACGCTTATTCTGGCGCTTCTCTATTCCCTCGGCGCGCACGGGATCATGACCCTCAACGACTTCAAGTCGATCGAGGGCGATCTGCGCTTCGGCATCCGCACTTTACCCGCACGCTACGGCGTCAGCGCCGCCAGCTGGATCGCCTGCCTCGTCATGGCGGGCGCCCAGATTGCGGTCGTCGCCTGCCTCGTTGCATGGGGTTACGGCATCGCGGCGTTCATCGTCTCCGGGCTTCTTCTCGGCCAGTTCGCGCTCATGCGCCGGTTCCTCGCCGATCCGCAAGCCGAGGCGATCCGCTATAACGCGACCGGCACCGGGCTCTATGTGCTCGGCATGATGGTCGCCGCCGTCGCGCTCGGGGTGTCGTGATGCGGTCCCGGGTTTCCGATCCAATGGCCGGCTTTACCTGGCCGCAGATTTTCAGGCTGGCACTCGTCCAGACCGCGATCGGCGCGATGGTCGTGCTGACGACCTCGACGATGAACCGCATCATGGTCGTCGAGCTCAGCCTTGCCGCGATGATCCCCGGTGCACTCGTCGCCCTTCATTATGCCGTCCAGATGCTGCGTCCCCGCTTTGGCCACGGCGCCGATCGCGGCAGGAGCCGAACGCTCTGGATTATCGGCGGGCTATGCATCCTCGCACTCGGAACGGTGCTAGCCTCGATCGCAACCGGACTCGCCGGCTCCGACCAAATTCTTGGTCTGTCGCTCGCGACCTTTGCCTTCCTGCTGATCGGTGCTGGCGTCGGTGCTTCGGGCACCAACCTTCTCGCCCTCGTCGCTGCTGGCGTCGCGCCGCATCGGCGCGGTCCGGCCGCGACCCTGATGTGGACGCTGATGATCGCAGGCTTCGCCTTGACGGCTGGGATAGCCGGAAGTTTCCTCGATCCGTTCTCCGAGAGCCGCCTCGTCATGGTGACCACCGTCACGGCATGCTTGGCGCTCGCCGTCGGAACGCTGGCAACGCTCGGCATCGAGCGGACCATGAAGGCGCCATCGAAAGGCAAGACGCGCAGCTCCGCGCCCGGCGAATTCTCGGCCGCCCTCAAGGATGTTTGGCAGGAAAGCGCGACCCGCCGCTTCACGGTCTTCGTCTTCATCTCCATGCTCGCCTACAGCGCTCAGGATCTCGTCCTCGAGCCTTTCGCCGGCCTCATCTTCGCAATGTCGCCCGGCGAGACGACGCAGCTCGCCGGAATGCAGCATGGCGGCACCTTCATCGGCATGATCGCCGTCGCGGTCGCCGGTTTCCTCTTCGCCAAGACCCATCCCGGCCTTCTCAGGCTGCTCTGCGTCACGGGCTGTCTCGGCTCGGCGGTGGCTTTCGCGGCGCTCTTTTCGGCATCTCGGATCGGTAACGATTTTCCGCTGGTACCGACCGTCGCCACGCTCGGCTTCTTCAATGGGGTCTTCGCTGTCGCGGCCATCGGCTCGATGATGGGCCTTGCCTCAGGCAGCGGCTCCGACGAAAGCCCGCGCCATGGTATCCGCATGGGACTTTGGGGCGCGGCCCAGGCCATCGCCTTCGCGCTCGGCGGTTTCGCAGGCACGGCACTCGTCGACATCACCGTACACTTCACGGGCTCGAACGCGGACGCCTATGGCGGCGTCTTCCTCCTCGAAGGGATCGGCTTCGTGGTTTCCGCCCTCCTCGCCTGGCGCTGCGTCGGCGATCGCGCCGAGATCGCAAAGACCCAAAGACCTGTTTCCAACACTCTCTCGGGAGCTGCGGCATGACCCCCCACGGCGAAACGCACTCGTCCGCTTCGACATCACAGGCCCATTTCCCTGATGGCGCGGAGCGCTTCGATGCCATCGTAATCGGCGGCGGGCCCGCCGGCTCGACAGCGGCCCTTCGGCTAGCGGAAGCCGGCTATTCCACGGCCCTCGTCGAACGCGGCGGCCGGATCAAGCCCTGTGGTGGGGCAATTCCCCCTCGCCTCATCGAGGATTTCGCCATTCCCGGCCATCTGCTCAAGGCCGCGATTTCGTCGGCCCGCATGATTGCGCCATCGGGGAAGACCGTCGATATGCCCATCGATGGCGGCTATGTCGGTATGGTCGATCGCGAGGAATTCGACGAATGGCTGCGCGAGCGCGCAGCCTCGAAAGGCGTGACCCGAATCACTGCCATGTTCGACGGTCTGGAGCCGGCATCCGGCGAGGACCGGCAAATCCGCATCAAGGCGAAATCGGGCGAGACGCGGACACTCTCGGCCCGCCTCGTCATCGGCGCCGACGGCGCCCGCTCTTCGGTCGCGAAAGCCGCGTTGCCGGACCAGAAGCAGCCGAAATCGGTCTTCGCCTATCACGAGATCGTCGACGCAAAGGGATGCTCCTCCGAACCCGCCGCCGCACGGGCCAATCGCTGCGACGTTTTTTATCAAGGCGCCATCTCACCGGATTTCTATGGCTGGGTTTTTCCCCATGGCGAGACCGTCAGCATCGGCACCGGCACCGCGAAAAAGGGCTATGGCCTGCGCAAGGCGGTCGGCGATCTAAGGGATGCCTCCGGGTATGGCGCGGCCCGCACGGTGCGCCGAGAGGGCGCGCCGATTCCGCTCAAACCCATGAAACGCTGGGACGACGGGAAGAACGTGATCGTCGCGGGCGACGCAGCCGGCGTGGTCGCGCCGGCTTCCGGCGAAGGCATCTACTACGCGATGGAAAGCGCCCGCATGGTCGCGGATGCCGGTATCGCGTTTCTCGCGTCTGGCGATGCCCGTGAGCTTGCCAACGCGCGCAAGCAATTCATGGGCGATCACGGAAAGATTTTTCTTGTTTTGGAATTGCTCCAGACTGTGTGGTATCGGTCCGATTGGCTGCGTGAGCGGTTCGTCTCGATCTGCCGCGACCCTGACGTACAGCGACTGACATGGGAGTCGTACATGCACAAGCGAATGTCGAAGGCGAGCCCGACGGCGCATGCGCGAATCCTCTGGCAGAATCTCGGACACTATCTTGGATGGAGAACGGCATAATGTACGATTGGACGAAGGAAGCCGCTCTCCACGGCAAGACATCGAAATCCTCGAAGACGAATTGCCCGCTGGGTTACGAGCGCGTTGCTCTGCCGGTCGATTACGCCCGCCATTTCTCGGAAGCGATCGAGGCTCTTCATGCCGAAAAGCGCTACCGTGTCTTCGCCGATCTGGAACGGATCGCAGGCCGTTTTCCCCAGGCGATCTGGCGGCATGAGGGCGAAGCGCGAGAGATCACCGTCTGGTGCTCGAACGACTATCTCGGCATGGGCCAGAACGAAAATGTCGTCGAGGCCATGAAGAACACCGTTTCGGCCATGGGCTCGGGCGCCGGCGGCACGCGCAACATCTCCGGCACCAACCATCCGCTGGTCGAGCTGGAGCGCGAGCTCGCCGACTTGCACGGCAAGGAAGCCGCCCTCGTCTTCACCTCGGGCTTCGTTTCCAACGAGGCCTCGATCTCGACCATCGCCAAGCTCCTTCCCGGCTGCCTCATACTCTCCGACGAGCTGAACCACGCCTCGATGATCGAAGGCGTGCGCAAGGCCGGCACGAAGAAGCAGATCTTCCGGCACAACGACGTCGCACATCTGGAAGAACTGCTGAAGGCCGCACCGATCGACCAGCCCAAGCTGATCGTCTTCGAGAGCGTCTATTCCATGGATGGCGACATCGCCCCGATCGGCGCGATCTGCGATCTCGCCGAGAAATACAACGCCATGACCTATATCGACGAGGTCCATGCCGTCGGCATGTATGGGAGACGCGGCGGCGGCATCTCCGAGCGCGACGGCGAGGCCCGCCGCATCGACGTCATCGAGGGCACGCTGGCGAAAGCCTTCGGCACGCTCGGCGGCTACATCACCGGCACGAAGGACGTGATCGATGCGGTCCGCTCCTATGCGCCGGGTTTCATCTTTACCACCGCCCTTCCGCCGGCGCTCGCAGCGGCGGCCACGGCCTCGATCCGGCATCTTAAGGCTTCACAGGCCGAGCGCGACGGCCAGCAGCGCCAGGCCGCGCGCACCAAAGAGGTTCTCGGCGGCGCCGATCTTCCCGTCATGCCGTCGGACACGCATATCGTACCGATCCTCGTCGGCGATCCAGACCTCTGCAAGCGCGCCTCGGATCATCTGCTGGCCAAGCACGGCATCTACATCCAGCCGATCAACTATCCGACGGTACCGCGCGGCACCGAGCGCCTGCGCATCACGCCGACGCCGCTCCACGACGACACCCGCATCGAACACCTCAAGGATGCCCTCGTCGAAACGTGGAACGCGGTTCGAATCCCGTTCGCTTCACAGCAAGCATCCTTGCAGGCAGCCGAATAGGTTTTGCAGTCCCGGGCTCGCACTCGGGATTACCTTGGCGGTATGGGCCAACAAAGCGTCCGGTACGGCTGGCAGAAAACGCGATCTGCGATGATCACCCTACTCTTGTTGTAGG
Organism: Fulvimarina thalattae; assembly: GCF_040239565.1. Taxonomy (NCBI): domain Bacteria; kingdom Pseudomonadati; phylum Pseudomonadota; class Alphaproteobacteria; order Hyphomicrobiales; family Aurantimonadaceae; genus Fulvimarina; species Fulvimarina thalattae. The sequence goes on along the minus strand of NZ_JBEHWS010000007.1, from coordinate 20,808 downwards.
GTCTGGATTGTCCCTTAGCGGGTGAGCCCGAGGTGCCGAGCTACCCGCGTTATGCGCTCAAACTGGATCTCCTCGCGGCTGTACGAGATCGGTCGCAAGAGACAGCACTCCCACCTGCCCTGCTGGAACCAAACACCATTCGCCGCTGTTTACGGCCTACGGTTAATAGGACCCAACAGGAGACATTCCATGATCCCGTTACGCCATCTTATGCTTGCCAGTGTCATTCCGCTTACCCTTGGCCTCGCAGCCTGCGGTGAATCCGAAGAGGCGAGCGAAGACTCCGCGACCGAATCAACCGAGACCGAAGGATCGGCGACGAGCGAAGACTCGAGCGCTGCGACGGAAGAAAGCGGCAACTCGGCTGATAGCGGCGATGCGGCTGCCGGCGCTTCGAGCGAGGATGCTGCGGCGACCGGATCAAGTGACAGCGCAACGAGCGGCAGCGACTCGTCTTCGACGACTGGATCGAGCGACAGCGGATCGAGCGATTCGAGCATGGCGACCGATGTCGGCAGCGGCGATGGCTCGACGGGCGGAGAAGGTTCTTCCAACTCCCCGGATGAAGCTGCGAGCGAGTCCGAAGATCCAGAGGAAACCAGTCAGTAATCTAGCCTTCAAAGCTAATAGAGCCGATACGGCGGTGCGGGCTTCCCCGTACCGCCGTTTTTACTGCGCGCGGGTCAGAACCGGTCTTGCGATCCGCGCAGCGCTGCGTCGTTCCAGCACGTAGACGACAAGCCCCGAACCGACGACAATCGCCATTCCGACCCATTTGAGACCGTCCGGCCAGTCCCCGAAAAAGACGTATCCGGCGATGATCGCGAAGACGAGTTCGGCATAACTGAAGGGCGCGAGAACTGCTGCCGGCGCCCGTGCATAAGCCTCGACGATCAAGAGGTGACCAATCGTGCCGACGACACCGACCCCGAGAATGAGCCAGATCGCAAGCGTTTCTTCCGGCCAGGAGAAGGCGAGGATCGGAACATCAAGTGGCAATGCCATCAGCATTATGGCAGCGACGGTCGCCGTTCCACCGATTCCGGCATAGAACATCATCGCAAGAGGCTCGTCGCCGCGTGAAGCGAAACGGCTGAGAATGATGTAGAGCGAGACCAGGAGCGCAGTCGCCAGCGGCAGGAGTGAAAGCAGACCGAAGATTGCATAGCTCGGGCGAATGATGATCAACGCCCCCACGAAACCGATGGCGATCGCCAGTATTCGCCTCCAGCCGATCGTCTCGCGCAGGACCGGTACTGCGAGGAGCACCTGCAGCATCGGCGCGACCATGAAGACCGCGACGGCATCGGCAAGCGGCATGAAGCCGAGGGCAGCGAAAAACAGGATTCCACCGGCCCCAAGCAATGCACCGCGAAACAGGTTGAGCCCCGGTTGGGAAACCCGAAACATGCCGGCCCCACCCCGCATCGCCATGAACGGCACCATCCATAGCGACTGCTGCAACAGCCGGAGGAGCGCAACCTCTCCAGCCGAAATGCCGTAACTGTTGATCAATACCTTGCCACCCGCATCCAACAGCGGGAATACGGCCGTTGCCACGAGGAGGATTGCGATACCGCGCATTGTCCCGGCAGACGGGTTGGCAAGATCGGCGCGCAGGGTCATGACGCTTCTTCCGGGAAATGTAGGACCCTTCCTGACATTCCCCGAAGCCAAACGCCATGCATGCCGCCATTTCATTTCGTGATATGGCCTTCGGCTTAAGTGATGGATGGACAAGACAGGACGGACCTCGCCCAGCATGCCGAACTCCGATCTCAAGGTTCTGATCGACGCGGACGCTTGTCCGGTGAAGGACGAGGCGATCGACATCGCCTGTCGCTATGGTGCTCAACCGATCCTGGTATCGAACGGCGGCATGCGGCCGTCGCGTTTTCCTGACGCTAGAATCGTGACCGTGGCATCCGGCCCGGACGCGGCAGACGACTGGATCGTGGAGGCCGCCGACGAAACCAGTCTTGTCATCACAACGGACATCCCGCTTGCGGCCCGTGCGCTGGAAAAGGGCGCACACGCCTTGCGCCCTACCGGCCACCCGTTCACGCAGGAATCGATCGGCGAGGCCCTCGCCATGCGAAGTTTCTCCGAACATCTGCGAGAGACCGGTGTATCGAAGGGTTACAACGCCGCCTTCACCGGCGCCGACCGTTCGCGCTTCATGAGCGCGATGGACGTGCTGATGCGGCGATTGCCGCGCGGATAAGGCGTGACTGGACGCAGGCAGAAGCGACCCATTCCGCAGCGGAACCGCAAAAATGCAACAGCCGTCCGCGGATCGTTTCTTGCCGATTGACCCAATGTGCAGAGCAGCATACAGTTATGACACAGTCTCGCGACTGTCGCCTCACGGGGCGTTTCCTCCCTAGACTTTGACCGCGCTGGTTTTCCTGTCGCGGTTTCTTTTTGCCCCGCCGATCGGCAATCGATCCTGAAGCGTATCAGTCTTCGTCTTCGGAGTTCCGCCTGCCCGCTGCGCCGTCCTTGCCAGCACCTTCGGAATTGCCCGAAGGCGCTTTTCTCGGAAGCTCGATTTCGAAGCGTGTGCCGGTTGTCCCGGTCTGGGCGAGCCGCAGTTCACCAGCATGGGCTTCGACGATTTCCATGGCGATCGCGAGCCCCAGCCCGGTGCCACCCGAACGCGCCGATCCGCGAAACGCCTGAAACAGATTGTCCCTTGCCTTCTGAGGCAGTCCCGGCCCGGTATCCTCGACGGAAATCAGGGCGCGCCCGCTCTTGAGCCGCTCGGCCCCGACGGTCAGCCGGCGCACAATGCCGACCCCCTCCATATCGTCCGAGATCAGCGCCTGCACCGCGTTGCGACAGAGATTGGTGAGCAGACGATGGATCTGTTCGGGATCGGCCGTTACTTCGAAATGATCGGGAACGGCGTTGACGAATTCGATCTCGGACTGCTCCGAGCCCAGCGCCAGCAGATCGCACACATCATAGACGGTCGCTTTGAGATCGACCTGACGCCATTCCGGCGTGCGCTCCACAGCGCGGCCATAAGCGAGCACCGACTGGGTATAGTGAAGTGCACGATCGAGGCTCTTGATGAGCATCGGCGCCATGCGCTGCACCTTCGGATCAGGTAGCGTGACGAGCCGGTCCGAAATCATCTGAGACGATGCGAGAATGTTGCGCATATCGTGATTGATCTTCGACACCGCGAGACCGAGATTGGCCAGCCGCCGCTGCTCTTTCAGGGTTTCGGAGAGCTTGGCCTGCATGGCGGCGAGCTCGCGCGATGCGATGCCGAGCTCGTCGGCCCGCTCTTCCGGCACGATGATCCGCGTCGGATCGGATGGACGTTCGCCGAATTCCACCATCGCATTCGTCATTCGGCGAATGGGCACGACCATCATCCGGTTGATCACCGCCCAGAGAAGAAGCGCGGTGACGGCGGCGAGAATCGAGGAAAACAGAAGCACCCGGCCGGCATAGGCGAACATCGCTCTGCGGAGATCGCCGTCGGTCAGGACCACCTCGGTCCGGAAGGAGCCGTTCGCAGTCGTTCCGAGAACCCGGAGCGTACGGTCTCCGCCGAAAGCGAATTCGCTGAAGGCTTCTTTCACGCTTTGAAAACCGGTCTCGTCGTCGAGAGAGATTGTGCGGTCGACCAAAGCGATCGTCGGGTCACGAGCGATCAGGCGATTGCTTACTCCGTCGGAAATCGCGACGAGGCGCAGGCCGAGAGCATCGAGCAACGCGATCTGCTGGTTCCCCGGCATCGCGCCGGCACCACTCGCCCCGGGCTGGCCCGGTCCCGCAGTGGCGAGAGCCGCAACCGCCGCGCCCTCGAGTTTTTCGCTCAGATAGCTGTCACGGAACCCGGAAAGCAGCGGCACGAAGATGACGACTTCGGCCAGCATCACCGCTAGGATCGCAAGGAGCAGCAATTTTGCGGAAAGCGAACGCGCGATCCTGCCGCCACGCACTGGTGGCGTTCGCTCAAGCTTTACGAACTCGCTGGTTTGAGGATCACTCAAATCGCCGACGGCCTTCCCCCGCAGGGCCGGAATCCGCGTTGAATTCGATACCGGCCCAACTCCAGTCTTTCCCCAAAGACTAAGACCGTATTTAGCCGAAGCGGCGCAAAAAAGCGATGGCGCTGCGCACGACCGGCTTCTTCGTATACGACGCATAATAGGAGGTGGCGGCTCGCTTCGCGATCTCCGAAAGCGTCGGATAGGGCGAGACGAAACCCTGAAGATCGGAGAGCTTCATGCCCTTCGATACGGCGAGCGCGAGAAGGTTGGTCATCTCGCCGGCCTTGGCGCCCGCGACGCCCGCGCCGACGATCTTGCCGCGCTTGCCGACGACGATCTTTATCAGGCCCTCGGTTTCGCGTTCGGCCTGAGCGCGATCGTTCTCGGCATAGGGCCAGGAGACCGTCGTCACATCCTGGCCGGCATCCCGCGCTTCCTGCTCTGTCGGGCCGACCTGACCGAGTTCCGGGTCGGTATAGGTGACATGCGGCATTTGCTCGTGCTTGGTCTTGACAGGCAGACGGAACAGCAAGGGCCTCAGCACCAGGCCGCCGTGATAGCCGGCGACATGGGTGAATTGCGGACCGCCCGCCACATCTCCGATCGCATAGACACGCTTGTTCGTCGTCCGCAGATCCTTGCCGACCTTGATGCCGGACCGCTGGTATTCGACGCCCCCCGCTTCGAGGTTGAGAGTGTCCACGTTCGGCTGGCGCCCGACAGCAACGAGAAGATGGCTGCCCGAGACCGTGAGCGTGTCGCCGCCACGCTCGGCCGTCACGTCTATAGCGCCTGCGGCCCCGCCAACCTTGACGACCTTCGCCCCGGCTTCGATCTGGATGCCCTCTTTCTCGAGTCGATCAAGAACCACTGCGGCGAGTTCTGGATCGTCCTTGCCGAGGGGCTTGGCACCTTCGATCACGGTTACCTTGGCACCGAGGCGGCGATGGGCCTGCGCCATCTCCATGCCGATCGGGCCACCGCCGATGACAATGAGGTGCACGGGGCATTCGGTGAGGTCGAAGAGGGTCTCGTTCGTGAGATAGGGCGTTTCCTTCAAACCTTCGATCGGCGGAACGAACGGCCGGGACCCCGTCGCAACGACGAATCGGCGCGCCTTGATCCGGCGGCCGTTCACCTCGACCGTCTCGCCATCGACAAACCGCGCATCGCCCTTGATCACATGAACGCCGAGCCCCTCGAACCGCTCGACCGAATCGTTCGGCGCAATCGCGCCGATCACGTCGTGGACATGGCGGTTGACCGCAGCGAAATCGATCTGCGGTTCCACCGATGCGATGCCGAACCGGTCCGCCTTTCGGAAACTTTGCGCGGTCTTGCCTGAAGCGATCAGCGCCTTGGAGGGCACGCAGCCATAGTTCAGGCAGTCTCCGCCCATCTTGTCGCGCTCGATCAGCGTGACAGAGACCCCGAAGGCCGCCGAGGCTGCAGCGACCGTCAGGCCGCCCGAACCCGCTCCGATAACGCAGATATCGGGCTTGGTTGAATCAGAAGCCATGTGTGCAGCGCCCTTCCTATGCCTGGCTCTCGACAGGGCCGCGGCCCTTGAGGAACGTCTTCTTGAGGATGAGACCAAGGACGGCCAGCGCACAGAGCCCGAAGAGCGCGATCGTCATTTCCGTCGTCACGAGATCACCGACCACCACCGGCCCGTCATGGGAGACATTGGCGACGGCCTGATCGATGCCGCTCCCCAGGAACGTATAGACGAATGACCCCGGCATGATGCCGAAGAAGGTCGCAAGCACATAGGTCCTCAACGAGATGTTCACGAAGGCCGGCGCGATGTTGACCGCGAAGAACGGAAGAACAGGCGTAAGTCGCAGAACGAAGAGATAGGAGAAGGCATCGTTCTGGAAGCCCTCGGCGAACCGCTTGATCGCGCCCCCGGCTTTCCTGCGCAGAACGTCGCCGAAGGCATGGCGCGCAGCGAGAAAGATACCCGCAGCGCCGATCGTCGCTCCGACAACAGTCAGGATGCCACCGATGAGCCAGCCGAAGACGAAACCGGCCGCAATCGTGATAATGGAGGCCGCAGGAAAGGCGATCGCGACGAGCAGGGCGTAGAGCACGATAAATCCGAGCCCGGCGATGAGGAGATTGTCCGTCACGAAGCTCTTCAGCACTTCGCGGCTTTCAAGGAACACCTGAAGCGAAAGATAGCGATGGAGCCCGAAGCTATAGGCGAGCGCCAGAACGGCCAAGATCAGGGCGATCGGCCAGAGCCGCTGGAACCAGGACTTCTCAGTGCCTACACCCTGCTCTTCGCTCACAGACATCGTCATTCGTCCCTTCTCCCATCCATTGTCGACCATCCGCTGCGCCGCACGAAGCCGAAAATCGTGATACAGTCACGTTCGCCTCCCGATCGAGGGCATTCGGTTCGTTGACTTTCGGGATGGATCGCTCTTATAAGCGCCCCACGAGCGGACGGCACCACGTGCGCGGTTTTGTTGCGCGCAGCGAACGGCCGATCCACACCAGTTCAAGAGACTATTCGACACGAAAGGCCCGCATGTTTCTCGACTGCGGGAAAAATCGATGAAGCGCACTTACCAGCCCTCCAAACTTGTTCGCAAACGCCGTCACGGCTTCCGTTCGCGCATGTCCACCGTCGGCGGCCGCAAGGTCATTGCCTCGCGTCGTTCCAAGGGCCGCAAGCGCCTTTCGGCCTAAGGCACGAAGCTAGCCGACCACAGGGCGGAACACATCGGCCTTGTCCCAGAGGTGGCTCCCCTGCGTTAAGAGAGTGACGGTTTGACCCAGGCCGGGCGGCTCACCAAACGCTCCGAATTCCTTGCCGCGCGCCGGGGCCGTCGTCTGAACGGCCCTTATTTCTTTATCGAGACGCATCTTCGCGGCGATGAGGAAGCACCCCGTTTCGGGTTGACGGTGACAAAGAAGGTTGGCAATGCCGTCGTCAGAAATCGGATCAAGCGGCGATTGCGCGAAGCCATCCGCACTGCTGCAAGTACCGAGATGAAGAACGGTGTGGATTACGTGATCGTCGCACGTCGGGATGTGCTCGACGTCGCGTTCGAAACCCTGAAAGACGAGTTGTCCCGGCGGTTCAGCCGTATCGATCCAGTCAAATCCGGGCCGTCCAGAAAACAGCGTACAGGCGCGTCCGCGTCAGAGGTCTAGCCCGATGGAAATGAACCGCAACTTCCTGATCGCGATGGCTCTTTCGATCCTCGTTCTGGTCGGATGGCAGTTTCTGGTCATCGGCCCGCGGATGGACGAGCAACAGCGCCAGAACGAGATCGCGCAGAACGAAGCGACTCAGAATGATGGTTCGCTGCAGACGCCCCAGACCGCAGCCGGCACCAATCAGGAGAGCCTGACTGCGCCGGCCGGCCGCGAAAGCATGGTGCCGAGCCCCGACCTGCCGCAGAACCAGTCGCGTGAAGAGGTGATTGCTGGCGGCAACCGCATCGCCATCGACACACCGGAGTTGACAGGCTCCATCAATCTCACCGGCGCCCGGCTCGACGATCTTCGGCTCAAGCATTACCACGAGACGGTGGACGACTCTTCGCCCACCATCGTTCTCCTTTCGCCGGAAGAGCTGCCGAACGGCTATTTCGCCGAATACGGCCTGATCCAGACCGGTGCGGGCCAGCTCGTTAACGCGAATACCGAGTGGCAGGCCGAAGACGGCGCGCAGCTGACCCAGGATACGCCGGTCACTCTCACCGCGAACACCGAGAACGGGCTCACCGTGACCCGCACGATCTCGGTCGACGACAACTTCATGTTCACCTACGAAGACTCGGTCGAGAACACCGGCGAAGAAGCGGTTCAGGTTTCTCCCTATGGTCGCATCGCCCGCTATTCCAAGCCGCAGGTCGCATCAGCATACATCCTCTTCGAAGGCTTATTGGGCGTCTTCGGCGAGGAGGGCCTTGAAGAGGTATCCTACTCGACAGTTGAGGAAGACACCCGCTTGCCGCAGCCGAAATCCTCGAGCGGCGGTTGGCTCGGCATCACCGACAAATACTGGGCGACGGCGATGGTCCCGGAAGTCGGGCGCGATTTCGAATCCCAGTTCCTCTACCGCACCAATGGACGAACCCATTACCAGACTGAGTTCGTATCCGACCCGGTCTCAATCGCGCCGGGCGAGTCGGCCAATATGGTCAACCGCACCTTCGCCGGCGCGAAAGAAGTGGACAAGATCAACGCCTATGAGGAGCAGCTGGACATCCGCCAGTTTGGCCAGCTGATGGACTGGGGCATGTTCTACTTCATCACCCGGCCGATGTTCACGGCGCTCGACTACATCTACCGCCTCGTCGGCAATTTCGGCATCGCGATCCTGGCTGTCACTGTCGTTCTGAAGCTCATATTCTTCCCGCTCGCCAACAAGTCCTACAAGTCCATGGCGCGGATGAAGACGATCCAGCCTAAGGTCATGGAGCTGCGCGAGCGTTTCAAGGACGATCGGCAGAAGCAGCAGCAGGAAATGATGCAGCTCTACCGATCGGAGAAGATCAATCCGGCAGCAGGCTGTTGGCCGATCCTGATCCAGATCCCCGTCTTCTTCGCGCTCTACAAGGTGCTATACGTGACGATCGAAATGCGTCACGCGCCCTTCTTCGGGTGGATTCAGGACCTGGCCGCGCCGGACCCGACGAGCCTCTTCAACCTCTTCGGCGCGCTGCCCTACGACGTACCGCAGTTCCTGATGATCGGCGTCTGGCCGCTTCTGATGGGCCTCACCATGTTCATCCAGATGCGCCTCAACCCGACGCCGCCGGACCCGACTCAGGCGATGATCTTCACCTGGATGCCGGTGGTCTTTACCTTCATGCTCGCCGCCTTCCCGGCCGGCCTGGTGATCTACTGGACCTGGAACAACTTCCTCTCGATCATTCAGCAGAGCGTGATCATGAAGCGCAACGGCGCAAAGATCGAGCTCTTCGACAATCTCCGCGGCATGTTCAAACGAAAAGAGAAGACGTCGTCCTCCTGACGCTGCTCTGATCGGAGGCGAGCCATGACCCCGCAGCGCGTGAGCCTGATCACCCTCGGCGTTCGGGACATGGCGAGAAGCCGGTCCTTCTATGAGGCGCTCGGCTGGCAGCCGGTGCCTCACGAAGGGCCCGGTGTCACCTTCTATCGAATGGACGGTCTGGCGCTTGGGCTCTTCGGTCTCGATGATCTCGCAAAGGATCAGGCCAGACCCGGAGCCCAACTCGGGACCGGAGCGATCACGCTGGCGCAGAACTTTGCGGATGTCCAATCCGTCGATGCGGCCTACGCCACGGCGCTCGCCGCCGGAGCCACCGGTCTCAAAGAGCACGAGAAGGTCTTCTGGGGCGGATATTCGGGCTATTACGCTGATCCGGACGGCCATGTCTGGGAGCTCGCCCACAATCCGTTCTGGCATCTGGACGAGGCCGGGCGGGTGACGATTCCGGCCCCGGCCTGAGCGGATCGACAGAACGCCCGGCCTCCCTGATCCGATCCCTGAGAGGACAATGCCATGCATGGCCCCGATCCGACCGATTCCCATCCCATGCCGGGACACCACAGGGTCGGCTTTCTGAAGCCGCTCGTCGATCATCCGCAGATCGAGATCGGCGACTTCACTTATTACGATGACCCACGGGGCCCTGAGCATTTCGTCGAAAATTGCGTCGGCCATTTCTATGACTTTCTCGGCGACAAGCTGATCATCGGAAAGTTCTGCGCGATAGGCTCCGGCGTCAGCTTCGTAATGAACGGCGCGAACCACGCGATGACAGGCTTTTCGACCTATCCCTTCAACATCTTCGGCAAGGGCTGGGAGGACGGCTTCGATCTCTCGACCATCACCGCCGGCCTTCGGGGCGATACGGTCATCGGAAACGATGTCTGGATTGGCGAAAAGGCCGTCATCATGCCCGGTGTAGCAATCGGCGACGGTGCCATCGTCGCGGCTCATTCGGTTGTGACGAAGGACATGCCGCCCTATGCCGTCAGCGGCGGCAATCCTGCGAAGGTGATCCGGCAGCGCTTCGACGATGGGACGATCGCTGCGCTCTGCGAGATCGCATGGTGGCACTGGCCGGCGGACAAGATTTCGCGCAATCTCAATGCCATTCGCGGGGCAGACCTCAACGCCCTGACCCAAGCTTCGGAGACTCCATGAGCGACCAGTCGGCACCATCGCCGAAAACCGATTCCGGCCGCAACGGGGGCCCGAAGCTTTTCGGCCAGCCATGGGTCTTCGTGCGAGGCGTGCCGGAAATGAAGTTCCTCCCGCCGGAAGGTCCGCCGGAGGTTGCCTTCGCTGGCCGCTCAAACGTCGGCAAGTCCTCGCTCATCAATGCGCTCCTCGGCCAGAAAGGCCTCGCGCGCACCTCGAACACACCGGGCCGCACGCAGGAGCTCAACTTCTTCGTGCCCGACGGCTTCGGCGGCGAGACCACCGAACTGCCCCCCATCGCCATCGTCGACATGCCGGGCTATGGTTACGCCCAGGCTCCGAAGGAAAAGGTCGACGCCTGGACCGAGCTCGTCTTCGACTATCTGCGCGGCCGCCCGACCCTGAAGCGCGTCTTCGTCCTCATCGACGCCCGCCACGGCATCAAGGGAAACGATGAGGAGGTTCTGAAGCTGCTCGACAAGGCGGCGATGTCCTATCAGATCGTGCTGACCAAGATCGACAAGATCAAGCCGACCGGCGTTCCGAAGCTCATCGCAGCAACCGAGGAGGCGATCCGCAAGCGTCCGGCTGCCTATCCGGGCATTCTGGCGACGTCGTCGGAGAAACGGTCGGGACTGGATGATTTGCAGGCGGCGCTGGGGAGGTTGGCGGAGTAGGCCACCCCAAACTTCCTTCGTCATCCCCGGGCCCGGTCCCGAGTAAACATCCCGATTGCCAGCCCCATCCATCGCAGCTAACACCATCCCATGTTGCTCAAGCTTGCATTCATGGGGACGCCCGACTTCGCGGTCCCGACGCTCAAGGCCGTTCACCGGGCCGGTCACGAGGTGGCCTCGGTCTACACCCAGCCGCCGCGCAAGGCTGGACGACGTGGCTTGAGCGTTACGCCCTCCCCGGTTCAGCGCGAGGCCGAGGCGCTGGGGCTCACCGTCCACACGCCACTCAACTTTCGCGACGAGGCCGAGCGCTGGGCGTTTGCGGCCCACGAATTCGACGTCGCCGTCGTCGTCGCCTACGGCCTGCTCCTGCCGGAAGCCGTGCTAGCAGCGCCGAAACATGGCTGCCTCAACGGTCATGGCTCGCTGCTGCCCCGCTGGCGGGGTGCCGCACCGATCCAGCGGGCGATCCAGGCAGGCGACGCGACCACCGGCATGATGATCATGCAGATGGAGACAGGCCTCGACACCGGCCCTGTCGCCCGCACCATGGAAACTGCGATCGGCGAGACCGAGACCGCAGGCGAACTCCACGACCGCATGGCGGCGATGTGCGCCGATCTGATGGTCGACGCCCTCTCCAAGCTTCAGGCTGGCGTTCTCCACTTCGAGGCTCAGGACGCGATCGCCGCGCGCACCGGACGCGATGCCTGCTATGCCCGCAAGATCGACAAGGCCGAGGCGCGGATCGACTTCCACTTGCGCGGCTCGGATGTTGCCCGGCAGATCAACGCTTTCTCGCCGTTCCCCGGGGCGTGGACCATGCTGCCCATCGGCGAGAAGACCGAGCGCGTGAAGGTGCTTCGTGCCCGCGCCGAGGATGGCGAGGGCGAGCCCGGCACGGCGCTCGACGACGGCCTCCTGATCGCCTGCCAGTCCGGTGCCGTTCGGCTTCTCGAAGTGCAGCGGGCCGGCGGCAAGCCGATGGCGGCAGGCGATCTCCTGCGCGGCGTCGCGGTCCCGGCCGGCACGCGTCTCGGCGAAGAGTAATGCCGCGCTACAAGCTGACGATCGAATACGACGGAAGCCCCTATGCCGGCTGGCAGCGGCAGGCGGACGAGCCTTCCGTGCAGGCGGTGATCGAGGAAGCCGCCCACCGGCTTTGCGGCACGAATCCGGTGCTGTTCGGGGCTGGCCGCACCGATTCCGGCGTCCACGCGACGGGTCAGGTCGCCCATATCGATCTGCCGAAACCCTATGGCGGGGACACGGTGCGCGATGCCCTCAACGCCCATATGCGCGACGAGCCGGTGGTGATCCTTCACGCCGAAGAGGTGGCCGAGGATTTCGACGCCCGCTTCTCGGCCCGCAAGCGCTGGTATCGCTACCGCATCTTCAACCGCCGCGCCCCGGCCGCAATTCTCCGTGGAAAAGTGTGGTGGGTGTCGAAACAGCTCGATGCGGACGCCATGAACGAGGCGGCACAGGTGCTCGCCGGAACCCACGACTTCACCACCTTCCGGTCCACCCATTGTCAGGCGAAAAACCCGATCCGCACGCTGGAAAAGCTGGACGTCATGAAGGCTGAGGGCGAGGAAATCCATATCGTCGCCATGGCCCAGTCCTTCCTGCACAACCAGATCCGCTCCTTCGCGGGCACGCTGAAGCTGGTCGGCGAAGGCCGCTGGACGAGCGAAGACGTGCGGCTGGCACTGAAGGCGAAAGACCGCAAAGACTGCGGCCCGGTCGCCCCACCCTATGGTCTCTATCTCACGGCGGTCGAATACACGAACGAACCCAAGCGGACCCTGCCGCCTTATTCGGGCAAGGACTGACGCCGCGCGGGGATGACGGCCGCGAAAATGGCGAGCGCGATCGAGGCGAAGAGGAGCCACGAGACCGGATCGCCGAACACTTGAAGCGTCAGCGTCGAGAGGAACAGCCAAACAATCGGTACGATCATCAGCACGACGAGCCTGAGCCGGCTGGCGACTGCCATGACAAGAATGCCGAGCAACGCGATGGCCGTCGGATCGGGTGCCATGGCGAACCACTCGGCCCCGGCCAGCGAGCCGGTTCGTGCGTATCCGATCGCCGGATAGACCAGCACCCCGACAGCTGAGAGAAGACCGCCGATAGCCATACGCACAAGAGGTAGACGGCGCGTCGATGCCTCGGTCGCTGCGACGAGCGCAAGTAGCAGTGCCTCGCCGAGAAAGGCCCAGTAGCCCACTGAGGCAATCGGGCTGATCGGCGCGTAGTGGGACCGCAGGAATGTGACCGCGACGAAGACGAGGATGAAGATCAGGCCGATCCACGAAGCCTGCCGCAGCCTAGCGATCCTCTTTCGGGACCGGAAAAGCCAGACCGCCGCGATGGCGATGCCGACAAACGTCAGAACAATCGGCAGCGGCCGCCATGCCTCGTTTTGCGCTTCGAACAGACGTCGATAGACCCGCTCGGAAAAGAGCAGAAAGTCTTGAAGCTGGTAGGTCGCCCAGGTCTCCATGGCTCAGAGATTTGCGATCGCCGCAGCAATCTCCTCGCGCATTGCCTCGTCCGGCAGCGGTCCCAAAGCGGCCGCCGCGTTCTCCGACGCATGAGCCGGAATGGTCGTCGCCGGGATCGGTAGCGTCGCTGCCGGGTGGGAGAGGATGAATTTCAGGATCAGCTGCGCCCAGCTCTCGGCCCCGAGCTCAGACGCCAATCCTGGCAGAGGCTCGCCCTCCAGCCGTCGCGTCAGCTGGCCCTGCCGGAACGGCCGGTTGATAAGGGCGACCATGCCGCGCTCCTCGGCCAAGGGCAGCAAGCGCTCCTCCGCCTCGCGATCCACCGGATTATAGGTGAATTGCACGAAATCCAGCGGATGCTCCTCCATGATCCGGGCAAACTCGCCATGCCGCCGCCCATGCGAGGTCGTGATCCCGACATGGCTTAGCGCTCCCGCTTCCTTCATCTCGAAGAGCATGGGCAGATGCTCTTCCCACGACACCAGATTGTGGACCTGCAGCAGCGAAAAGTTAGGCACACCCCAGAGCGACCGGCTCTCGGCCACCTGCTCGCGCCCTTCCGAGCCGAGCGGCGTCCACACCTTGTCGGCGGAAAAGACATCCGAGCGTCCGAGCTTTTCGAGCCCATATCCGATTGTCCCTTGCGACGAGCCGTACATGGGCGAGGAATCGATCACCTGACCGCCCGCCGCGAAGAACGCCTCCATCACCGCCGCGCATTCATCGAGCAGCACCGGATCGTTCCCCACATTGAAGGTGATCCAGCTGCCGAGGCCGACGGCGGGCAATGTCGCGCCCGATCCCGGCACCGTCCGGGTCATTCCATCTGCCGACTGCGCGCGGGCAGGCGTATGAGGCCATAGAGAGGCAGCCGCAGCCGCTTGCAGGAAAAGTCGACGGTTCAGATTGCGCATGGTTCGCTCGTTCCTAGCCGTTGTGTTTCTTCAGCATGCTCAGTGGTTCTGGAGATGACGCTTTACGAAGAATTTCGCTCCACCCGCGCTGCGACAAGGGACATCGTGCCTCAGCGAGGAGGCAAGAGTTCTGCGCGCTTGCTGACGCAATCCGGTCACGGGACATTCACGATCGTTGCACGCCTGCAACGCATTCAGCTTCAGTTCACGGCCCGCTGAATAGCCGTATTTGCGACACGCGCGCTCTCTAGACGCGCGTAGGAAAGGCCGCCGAAAAGCACGCGGCCACAGCAAAAAACAAGAGTCTGCTGGAGCGCTGAAGAATGATCAAGAAGATCGCCACTGTCCTCTGTCTGTCCGTCGCCTTGGCCGGTTGCACGACCGATCCCTATACGGGCGAAATGAAGATTTCGAACACGCTTGGCGGTGCGGGCCTCGGCACGGGCCTTGGCGCAGCCGGCGGCTATCTCGTCGCACGTGCGACCGGTTCGGACGAAGCGACCGCAGCCGCGATCGGCGCTGGACTTGGCGGCCTCGCTGGCGCCGGCATCGGCGCATACATGGACAATCAGGAAGCCCAGCTGCGCCAGCAGCTTCAGGGCACCGGCGTCTCGGTCACCCGCGTCGGCGACCGGATCATCCTAAACATGCCGTCGAACGTCACCTTCCCGACCGACCAGTCGCAGATCCTGCCGGCCTTCTACTCGACGCTCGATTCCGTCGCGATCGTCCTCCAGAAGTTCGACGAGACGATCGTCAACGTCTACGGACACACGGACAGCCAGGGCAGCGACGGCTACAACCTGACGCTCTCGCAGCAGCGCGCGTCGTCGGTCAGCCAGTTCCTCGCCAGCCGCGGCGTCAACCCGAACCGGCTCAATACGCAGGGCTACGGCGAGAGCCAGCCGATCGCCGACAATTCGACGGAAGCAGGCCGCGCCCGCAACCGCCGCGTCGAAGTGCAGATTTCGCCGCTCTCGACCCGCTGATATCAAAGGCGCATGTCGGGGATGCTCGGCATGCGCCAAACTCTGGTTTCGCCGCTTGCGGATAATTGGCTTGGGGCCGTAGTTGGCAGTAGCGGAAGCCATCTGATGCGTCAGAAGATGACAGCTCCAAGCATGTTGCAAGATGTCCACTATAAGCGTGCTTTTATTGCAACATCGAATTTTCACTAATCCGCCAAGGGGTTAGCAAGTCGTCTTTCCGGTCTCATGATGGCGAGGCATTCCGCTCCGCCATCTCGAAAACCGGATCAACGCATGAATCTCCATATCTTTACGGGTACACGCGCTGCAACGACCCTGCTCACTCTTGGAGCGAGCCTTGTCCTCGCCCAGCCAAGCGCGGCGCAGTCGATCGAGGACAGCCCGTTCGATGCGAACATCACGATCGATGCTGTTACGGATTATGTCTCACTCCGCGGATACACCCAGACGCAGCGCGACCCCGCCCTCCAAGGCACCCTCGATCTGTCGCTCTACGATTTCCACGCGGGCTTCTTTGCCTCGAACGTCGATTTCGGCACGCCGGAACCTGATACCGAGTTAGACCCCTTCATCGCCTACCGGCCCTCGGTTGGTAATTGGTCGTTCGATGTCACAGCTTACTACTATTTCTATCTCGACAACGAAGACCTGAACTATCCAGAAATCTTCTCCACGGCGTCATACAATTTCGAGGATATCGCCACGGTCGGCGCGACTTTTGCCTATGCGCCGAACTATTTCGGCGACGATCGGGAAACGGGCTATTTTTATAAGGCCAATCTTTCGGTTCCGCTGCCGAACGATTTCAGCTTCTCCGGCTCGGTGGGGTATCAGGATTTCGATCGCGGTTTCTTCGATCGCCACCTCGTCTGGGACGCGGGACTGACCTACACGTTCGAGGATACCTTCTCCTTCGACGTTCGCTATCATGACACCGATCTCGATGCCGACACCCAGTGCACCGGCGCCTTCAAGTGTGATGCGACGATTGTCGGAACCGTTACCTTCACGACCGGGCTCAAGGCGCTGAGCAAAATGGCCAGCGGGAACTGATTTCAGATTGGTTTCACTGAATCTCCTTGACCAAAACGAAATGCGCCGGGCGGAGGTCATCCGTCCCGGCGCATCAATTCGGGATTGGCTGCTAAAAAGCTTAGTAATTGCGGCCGACATAAGCGCCAGTCGCGCCACCTGCGACAGCACCCACGACCGCTCCGCCATCGCCGCCGATTGCATTACCAATCACAGCGCCCGATGCACCGCCGATGCCGGCGCCTGCGAGAGTGCGCTGGGTGCGGCTGCAACCGACCGAAGCTGCCAGCGCGATGGCGATCACCGCCGTGAAGATCATACGCATGGTCATTGTCTGATTCTTTCCTCAAGGTCTCCAGTCAAGACCATGATTATACAACGAATCAGAGGGAATGTCGGCACCAATTCTCGGTGATCTCATGCTGACCAGATTGGTTCGAGCAATCGGCAAACAGACTGCCAATCAGAAAAGACGGGGCTGGAACGTTACCAGTCGAACTGACTGCTATCCTCATAGCTCTGGAACAACGCGAAAGCGTGAATTCCCGGGCCAAGATGCAAAATTCACGTTCTCACGAGAGCGCGTAACTACCCTCTCCCTGCTTCATCGAAAGGCTCACAACCCGGTCTAGTGTCTCCGTAAATCGATCGACTGGGTAGGGTTTGGCGAAGAAATCGACATCGATCGGCAGTGAGGCTTTCGTGATCTTCGGATGACCCGAAACAATGATGATACCCATCTCTGGAAACTGACGATGAACTCTTTCGGCAAGTTCCAGACCGTTCATGCTTCCCGGCATTTCCACATCGGTGAAGAGAACGCGAACGCTCGGATGCTCGCAGAGAAGCTCCATTGCCTCGTCAGCATTCGCCGCCTCATGAGCACGATAACCGGCATCTTCCACTATATCGATGGCATCCATGCGAAGCAGCGGATCGTCTTCGACGACAAGAACCTCAATCATGGATTTGGAAGAGCATGGGTGTTGGGTCATTGCGCTATATCGCGCATGACGCAAAAAGGTTGCGTCACGATCACAAACTTGTGTTTGCACCGCGTCCGAAACCAGTCCCCGTCGCTGATGAGGAAATAATGGATGAGAGGCGTGAACGATCAAGGCCAGCGAAGTCCACGGGCAGAATCATTTCGTTAACCGGCTATCCACACCCGAGGCGCGTACCGGATGGACCAAGTCGGCTCGGTCCACGCCGCCAAACCAGCGCTTGCATACCGTAACGTCGGATTTTTCCGAGCCTATCAGGCCTCGTCCTCTTGCTTCGAACTGAGCCCGAAGCTATATCGTTCTCTCCTTCCTATTCACGCTCTGTCGATTCTTGAAGACCTAGCGCTACCCTTACATCATCCGGCCCTGCGAACGACGATCATAGGCTCGACCGACGTCATTGTGACGGAACGTCTCGTGCACCGCATACGTCCTTCCTCGAAATGCCACCCCTTCCCGGCCACGGACGGCTTGCTTCCGGGCCCCGAACCCCACCCCCGATACAAGTCTGAAGCCTCCCATGAAACTCCAAGACCTCAAGAATAAGAGCGCGCCCGAGCTCATCGCTTTCGCCGAGGAGAACGAGGTCGAAAACGCCTCGGTCCTGCGCAAGCAGGAGCTCATGTTTGCCATCCTGAAGCAGCTCGCTTCGCAGGATGAAGAGATCATCGGTGAGGGCGTCGTCGAGATTCTCCAGGACGGATTTGCCTTCCTGCGCTCGCCGGACGCCAACTACCTGCCTGGTCCCGACGACATCTACGTCTCGCCCTCGCAAATCCGGAAATTCCAGCTGAAGACCGGCGACACGGTCGAAGGCCCGATCCGTTCACCGAAGGAAGGCGAACGCTATTTCGCGCTTCTCAAGGTCAACACGATCAATTTCGACGACCCGGAGAAGATCCGGCACAAGAGCCACTTCGACAACCTGACGCCACTCTATCCCGACGAGCGCTTCAAGATGGAGCTCGGCGACCCGACCTCGAAGAAAGACCTGTCGGGCCGCGTGATCGATCTCGTCGCCCCGCTCGGCAAGGGCCAGCGCGGACTCATCGTCGCCCCGCCACGTACGGGTAAAACCGTTCTTCTTCAGAACATCGCCCACTCGATCACGGCGAACCATCCCGAATGCTATCTCATCGTGCTCCTCATCGACGAGCGCCCGGAGGAGGTGACCGACATGCAGCGCTCGGTGCGCGGCGAGGTGGTCTCATCCACCTTCGACGAACCGGCCCAGCGCCACGTGGCGGTCGCGGAAATGGTCATCGAGAAGGCCAAGCGCCTCGTGGAACACGGCCGCGACGTTGTTATTCTCCTCGATTCGATCACCCGCCTCGGCCGCGCCTACAACACCACCGTTCCGTCTTCTGGCAAGGTGCTGACCGGCGGTGTCGACGCCAACGCCCTTCAGCGGCCGAAGCGCTTCTTCGGCGCCGCCCGCAATATCGAGGAAGGCGGCTCGCTGACGATCATCGCGACGGCGCTCATCGATACGGGCAGCCGCATGGACGAGGTCATCTTCGAGGAGTTCAAGGGCACGGGTAACTCGGAGATCGTGCTCGACCGCAAGGTCGCCGACAAGCGTACCTATCCGGCCATGGACATCCTCAAGTCCGGCACGCGTAAGGAGGACCTCCTCATCCAGCGCTCGGACCTTCAGAAGATCTTCGTCCTGCGCCGCATCCTCTCCCAGATGGGCACCACGGATGCGATCGAGTTCCTCAACGACAAGCTCAAGCAGACCAAGACCAATGCCGATTTCTTCGATCAGATGAACACCTGATCGCGACATCGGATCGTCCGGCATGGTTGGAGCCCGGCCTCATCTTCGAGGTCGGGCTCTTCTTTTGGAGAAAGTCGCTGCTCAATCCGCGTAGCCGGCGATAAAGCGCGTGGACACCCAACCCTGCCGGCCTCCGCCGAAAGAGACGAGGCACCAGGTGGCATGACGGGCGCAGCGCTGGATGTAGAGACCGCCTTCTCCGTTCCGAAGGCCGGCGATGATAGGATAGCGTGTCGACGGACCGGTTCTGACGTTCAGGACGTCGTTGTAGGACACACCGACGACCCGATAGCCGATTTCGGTGCTGACATGGTAGCGCCAGTCGTGCGCTGCCGCCTGCGTAGTGAAGAAGCCTGCCAAGAGACCGAGCGTCGCGGCGATATGAAATTGCGGCATGGTACACCTCGGATCATTTTAAGACAGATCGAGTTTGCCACCGTATTTCCCTAACGGAAATATTATTTTTTGGAACGCATCGAAAAGTGCTTTTTGTTGACCGGTCCCGATCGCCCGTGCATCACACGTTCGAGACCATTCAAGACGCAATGAGATTCATGAGCGAAGCCCCCAAAGAGCTCCACCCCGCCGTTGCCCGCGTGGTCGCCGATGCCGCGGGAAAAGGGGTGAAAGCCAAGATCGTCCACACCGAAGAGACAACACGCTCGGCCGAAGAAGCGGCGAAGGCGCTTTCCGTTTCGGTCGGTGAAATCGTGAAATCCCTCGTCTTCAAGGGCGAATCCAGCGGCAAGGCCTATCTGCTCCTCGTCTCCGGCGACAACCGCGTCGATGAAACGACGGTCGCCAGTGCTTTGGGGGAAGGTCTCGCGCGGCCGGATGCCGCCTTCGTGCGCGAGGCGACCGGCTTTGCCATCGGCGGCGTCTCGCCCTTCGGATCAACCGGAGAGGTCACCGCCTACATGGACGAAGACCTCTTTCGCTTCGCGTCCGTCTGGGCCGCCGCCGGCACGCCGAACGACGTCTTCGAAGTCGTCCCGCTCCAGCTGAGAAGCGCGACCGGGGCAATCCTGGGTCCGGTGAAATAACCAGCGAAGAGCCTTCGTTCAATCAACGATAGGCGACGCCGAGATGTGCGTTCCCGCCGCCGCCTATCAGTTTGCGTTCCGAACTCCGGCTTACTTGCCCCTAGCGATATCCGAACGGGTCATCTCCTCCATCATGCGCTCATTCGTTTCGGAGCCGGGTACGAGGCCGCCGGCGGAAGCGGCGCTTGCATAGATCGAAAGCGTTGCCAGGATGGCGGCGGTTATGGCGGTTTTCATGAGTTCTTCCTTTCAAGAGACAAAGTTTATTTGCGCGCGGACATGATGATCCGACGCTCTAAACAGCCGAATTTGCGGCTTATCCTCCGGACAAGATCACTTTTGCTTGCCAGATGCTTTGATGTTCGTTACGGGATGAAGGAAGGTTTCGCTGCATACGATCACGAGATCGAGAATTTTGCGTGAAATCGACTTCATCAATGCTTACGGCCAATTGAGCGAAGATTAACTATTTGTTTTGTAATGTCTTTTCAGCACGAGCCTAATTGCAGATGGCAAGTATAAAAATCTGCCCGGACGGCGTCCGCACCGAAAACAGTCGCTCGGGGGCCCCGTCCCTGATTTCCAGCGCGAAGTGCAACACCCCAGAGCCGATGTATGATCGGCTCGGTTGTCCAGACCAATTGGAGTGTTGCGTTGCCATCCTACGTCCATCTTTCATCTCTCGAAAGAGAACA
>NZ_JBEHWS010000062.1:0-1018 GCF_040239565.1 Fulvimarina thalattae | reverse complement strand
TGGGTGATGGGGTGGACGCCCCCGGCGGCATCGATGTGCCAGAGTGAGGGTGTTGAACATCACTCGAAGGAGGCGTCCGTGCCTGAGGTTACCACGATCGGTCTTGATATCGCGAAGAACGTTTTTCACGCGCATGGTGCTGACGAACGGGGGCGAGGCATGTTCTCGAAGCGTCTGACACGAGCGAAGGTGCTCGATTTCTTCGCCGCACAGCCGCGCTGCATGGTTGCGCTGGAAGCCTGCGGCGGCGCGCATCATTGGGCTCGGGAACTGATGGCACTCGGACACGAGGTTCGGCTGATCCCACCGGCCTACGTGAAGCCTTTCGTGAAGCGGCAAAAGAACGATGCGGTCGATGCGGAGGCGATCTGCGAAGCGGCGCAGCGTCCGACCATGCGTTTTGTGGCCGTGAAGAGTGAAGAGCAGCAAGCCTCTGCCCTCGTGTTCCGCACGCGCGATCTTCTGGTCCGCCAGCGCACACAACTCATCAACGCGATCCGTGGGCATCTGACCGAGTACGGCTGGGTGGCACCGAAGGGAGCGTCCCACGTCTCGATGCTGGGTGATCTTCTCGATGAGGAGATGGGCGCCTCGCTGCCGCCGGCGGCCGTTGCGATGTTCCGGGTCATGCTGGATCTCCTCGCCGATCTCGATGAGCGTATCGCGGGTCTCGACCAGGAGATCGCGACGAGGGCCCGTGAGGACAAGACGGCGCGGCGGCTCACGACCATTCCGGGGATCGGCCCGATCACGGCCACGGCGCTGATCGCGTTGGCGCCGGCGGCCGAAACGTTTGCCAAGGGCCGTGACTTCGCTGCCTGGCTCGGCCTGACACCGCGTCAGCACTCGACGGGCGGCAAGCAGAAGCTGGGCGCGACGTCGAAGATGGGCGAGCGAACGCTGCGGCGACTTCTAATCATCGGCGCGAGCGCCGTCATTATCCAAGCCGTGCGACGCGGAGCGGCCAAAGGCTCGTGGCTCGAGCAGATGCTGGCGCGCAAGCCGCGCATGCTCGTGA
>NZ_JBEHWS010000061.1:0-1069 GCF_040239565.1 Fulvimarina thalattae | reverse complement strand
GCGCCAATTCCGGACTCGTCTGAATGACCGGCGTCACGATCTGTCAGCGGATATCCGTCTTCGCCATACGTCCGGCTATTATCCGGGCCTTGGACTGTCGATCCTGGTTCGCCTTTGAACGGAGGCTTTTTTTCTGAACGCGTCTCTTGGGCACAATCGCCTGCGCATTGAGTTTTCTGCTCGCCTTCCTTGGCCGCTTCCTCCTCACCATTTTCCACGCTCAGGATGTGGTCGTCGAGCCATCGTCCCACATCGGAGCCCGCTTGTGTCCCAGCCTCGACGCCAGTTTGAGAGCCTTGCCATGCGCCGTAGCCACCACCGACCACCGCGCCTGTGGCTGCGCCGGCTGTAATAGCCGCGCCTTCCGTCGCAATGACGCCGGGGCCGGTCACAATTCCGGCGCTGCCAACCGCCGCTCCCGCGACGGCACCAGTCCCTCCCCCGACAACGGCCCCTCCGGCGGCGCCAGCCACGCCTCCTCCCACGCCCCCAAGAAGGCCGCCGACATAGTATCCGACCGTCTCAAAATCCATCAGGCGCCACCAAACATGGCTGAGCGCTGACGGCGCAAGGCCAAGATCGTACCGCGCATGACCAGCGCCATCTGCTTGTCGGGATCGGCCCCTGGACGAGCGATGAAGTGCCGAACCTCTTGCGATCGGGCGATCCGGCCTTCCGTGGCAAACATGAGATAGGCCCAACGGCAATGGGCGTCATGGGACCGCAGGGCCAATCGTTCGCCCGTGCGTTCGCTGATGTCGATGTGAGCGCGGACTGCCTCGTCAGGGACATCCCTCAGAGGATCGGTCGCGACATGCCGCAAATAGGAGACCCGCCGAACGCGCAGCCTTTCCAGCCGCCGCGCCTCAATCGCCGCAACCTCAGCCACCGTCAGCGCCAGCATGCCGGGTTTGGCCGGGGGCAGGTTCGCGGTTCGGCGTTGGGGCCGGCAAACAGACTTTCCCTATCAGCTGTCTATCTGGATCCGAGCGTCGAGGAAAAGCGCTATCTCCATCATGTCTTTCGGAATTTCGAAGGCTGGTCCACGATTGTCCGCCCAGAAGAAGAT
>NZ_JBEHWS010000060.1:0-1189 GCF_040239565.1 Fulvimarina thalattae | reverse complement strand
CCGGCAAACAGACTTTCCCTATCAGCTGTCTATCTGGATCCGAGCGTCGAGGAAAAGCGCTATCTCCATCATGTCTTTCGGAATTTCGAAGGCTGGTCCACGATTGTCCGCCCAGAAGAAGATTGTGAACATGGCCGAGCCGTTGCCGATCGAGCGCTTCAGGGCATTAAGATCACCGGCGTGAAGCCTGTCTCGAACGAAGTCCCAGTGAGTTTCAAATTCATCGGTAGAGAATTCACTGCTCACGCGCCAAATGTTATTTCGTGGCAGATTCAATTCAGGTTTCCGCGTTCCCTTAAGCAGCGCGTCGGTCGGCTCGATTCCTGTCAATCGCGTGATTTCGTCAGGATGAATCGCATCATTAACGATTTCAAAGCTGATCAAGAGTTTATCGGCCATTTTTGTAATCCTCAAAGGCTCTGGAATGCCGATGCCTTCCTGTTTCCTTTGTGAAGATCGCCACTCTTCCCAACAAAAATATCTGTAATTCCTATATAATTTCGAATATTATCATGGGATTGAAGCGATTTTCTAAAAAATGCCTGGATCTATCGTAGTATATTGTAGAAATAATGCTATCGTGCATGCCTTGCAACCGTAATTGCCCACCCCTTGAGCTTGGCTGGGTTCTCTGAATCCATGTCGCCATGGAGCGTGACGATCTCAGGCGGCTTTCGAAGGATGAACTGATTGATCTGGTGCTGCGTTTGCAGCGTCCGGCAAAGACGTCTCGCACGTCTTCGAAGCCGCCCTCGATGGATCGGAAAGAACGACGCGAGAAGGCCAGGCCCGGCGGCGCAAAGCCCGGTCACGAAGGTAAGGCGCGGGCGATGAGTGATCGGTTCGATCGCCTTTTTGAACATCGGCCTTCCGAATGCCCGTGCTGCAACATCTCCTTCCCGATTGATCTGAACGCCGAGACGGTCAGCGAGCACGACACCATCGAGCTTCCTGAAGTTCAGCCCCTCATCGAACGCCATCGCCGTCTTGCCGTCGTTTGCCCCTCCTGCGGGACCCGTGCCGTAGCGCCGGTTCCCGATGCCGCGAAAGGCACGCCGTTCGGACCGAGGGTGGATTCCAGGGTGAAGTGCAACGTGATCATGAGAAGCGGATTTGGACGTCTTTGCCAAGTTCTTTGAGCATGGCCTGGAGAGGCGTGACGAAGCCGAGGCATTTTCTCGGTGTCGTA